>JANONV010000085.1:0-7572 GCA_031421015.1 Gallionella sp.
TGGTGTACCGGTTATCACGCCAGTGGTATTGCCGGGTAGCTAAATCGGGAAGAGATAACCGCTGAAAGCATCTAAGCGGGAAACTCGCCTTGAGATAAGATTTCCCTGGGGGTTTAACCCCCCTGAAGAGTCGTTCGAGACCAGGACGTTGATAGGCTGGGTGTGGAAGCGCAGTAATGCGTTAAGCTAACCAGTACTAATTGCTCGTGAGGCTTGATCCTATAACATTAAGCATCTGCGATGCTTCATGTTAAGAAGACAGAGGACAGAAGACAGAGGACAGAAAAATCCTTTGCTCAATGTAGCTCATCAGAAAGCGCATTTGTGTATCAATCAAAATCCATATTTTTACTTCTTCCGAATCGCGACAAAGGCCGAAGCGAAGGACGGTTTTATCTGTCCTCTGTCTTCTGTCCTCTGTCCTCTGTTACGTCTGACGACCATAGCGAGTTGGTCCCACTCCTTCCCATCCCGAACAGGACAGTGAAACGACTCCGCGCCGATGATAGTGTGGATTACCCATGCGAAAGTAGGTCATCGTCAGACTCCTTACAAACAAACAACCCGGCCTCGTGCCGGGTTTTTTGTTTGTGGGGCTTGTAAAAGCACTTTTCCAGTTGAATAACTTTGACAGAGAAGCAAGCATTTCAGATAATGGCGCGGCATTTTTGGTGTTTACATCAAAACGGGTCGTTAGCTCAGTTGGTAGAGCAGTGGACTCTTAATCCATTGGTCGAAAGTTCAAATCTTTCACGGCCCACCAATACGCGCGGGGCAACCTGGTTTTATTTAATAGCAAATTTTCAGAAACTTTGCGGAAGCGTAGAGAGGCAGTTCTAGCCTGCGGTAGCTTATTAAGAATTGGCGAGTCTCCCCGCATTGCAGCGTAGTGAACCTGGTCAGGTCCGGAAGGAAGCAGCCACAGCTACTTACTGCAAGTGCCGGGGGTAAGGCTCGCCTCCTATTTGTAGTCTGGGGCGGCAATGAAAAAGATCGTTAGCACTATCCATTCTGTGACGATACAAATAAACCGAATCACAGAATCAAGCGAAATCAGATTCGTTCTGTCCTTAAATTTTAACGCGGTGTAACTTGTCAGCCACAACAGTCCTTGCGCGCAAATGGCGTCCCAAGACCTTCGCGCAACTGGCGGGGCAGGAGCACGTCGTTCGCGCACTCAGCAATGCCCTCACACAAAATCGTTTGCATCACGCCTATCTGTTCACCGGCACACGTGGAGTCGGCAAAACCACCATTGCGCGCATTTTTGCCAAGTCACTGAATTGTGTGACAGGTATCACCGCCACGCCGTGTGGGGAATGTAGTGCCTGCAAGGAAATAGATAGCGGTCGTTTTGTCGATCTGATTGAACTGGATGCAGCGTCCAATACGCAGGTGGACAATATGCGCGAACTGCTGGAAAGCGCGCTGTACGCGCCGAGCAGCGGACGCTTCAAGGTGTATATCATCGACGAAGTGCATATGTTGTCCAAGTCAGCCTTCAATGCAATGTTGAAAACATTGGAAGAGCCGCCCGGGCATGTGAAATTCATCCTTGCCACCACTGACCCCCAGAAAATCCCGGTCACGGTGTTGTCGCGTTGTCTGCAATTCAACCTGAAGCAATTGCCGCCCGCCTTGATTTCCGCGCATCTACAGTACGTGCTGGAACAAGAGAAAATCACTTTTGAATCAGGTGCGATCGCATTGATCGCGCGGGCCGCGCAGGGCAGTATGCGCGATGCGCTGAGCCTGCTGGATCAGGCGATCGCTTTTTCGGCGGGCAAGGTTGAAGAGGCGGTAGTGCGCACCATGCTCGGTGCGATAGACCAAGGTTATCTGTTCGATTTGCTGGCGGCGTTGCGTGAGCAAAATGGCGTCGCGCTGCTCGAAATCGCCGACCACATGGCCACGCGCAGCGTGGCGTTCGATGCGGCTTTGCAGGAGTTGGCCACGCTGTTGCATCGCATCGCGCTGGCGCAGACCGTGCCGCAGGCAATCGCGGATGACGAGCCGGAGCGGGCGCGTTTGCTGGAATTGGCGCAAGCCTTCACGGCGGAACAGGTGCAGTTGTGCTATCAGATCGCCATTCATGGGCGCGACGAAATTGATCTGGCTCCCGATGAATATGCCGGCTTTACCATGACGTTGTTGCGCATGCTGGCTTTTGCGCCTGCCAGGGACATGGCGCAGCCGGCGTTGGTGGTGCCTGTCGTTGCAGCGCAACCAAACGCGAAATCCGTTGCGGCGGCAAGTAAAGCTGCTTCGCCCGGCAAGGCTGAACATACCCCGGCAGTTGTTGCTTCAATCAGTCACGCATCAAGCGGCGCATCAGAGAGCCAGCCTGACTGGGGCGTATTGTTGACGAAGTTGAACGTGCAAGGTATGGCTCAGCAATTGGCGAAACATTGCGTGCTGCAAAGCTTTTCAGATCGGCAAATCACGCTGTGCTTGTCGCAACAGCATAAACATTTGCAAACCAACAAGATGGCAACCGAGAAATTGCAATCGGCATTGGGAGATTATTTTGCCAAGCCGATGAAGCTGAATATCGTGTTGGGCAAAACTGAAACAGCGACCCCCGCAGTATTGGAGCATCAGGACAAGCAGCTCAAACAGCAGCAGGCAAGCGATTCGATTGCGCAGGACAGTTTTGTGCGCGAGGCGCAGGCAGAGTTGGGCGCTACGCTGATAACAGAATCGGTCAAACCCATAATTTAGGATAGCAAATTTAGGAGGATGTAACAATGATGAAGGGCGGATTGGGCGGGATGATGAAGCAGGCGCAGCAAATGCAGCAGAACATGCAGAAGACGCAGGCTGAATTGGCAACCGTGGAAGTGGAAGGTCAGGCGGGTTCCGGCATGGTCAAGGTGACCATGACCTGTGCGCATGAAGTGCGTCGCGTGTCGCTGGATGACAACCTGCTGGCCGATGATAAAGAAATGCTGGAAGACCTGATCGTGCTGGCTCTTAACGATGCGCTGAAAAAGGTCGAGGCAACCACCCAGCAGCGCATGAGTGGCTTCACTGCCGGTATGGGCCTGCCGCCCGGAATGAAGTTGCCGTTCTGATGCCTTCGGTGACGCCTTCCCATCTTGAAGAGTTGATCGCCGCACTGCGCTGCTTGCCTGGCGTAGGGCCGAAATCCGCGCAGCGCATGGCCTATCATTTGTTGCAGCGCGATCGCGCCGGTGCGCTGCATTTGGCGCAAGCGCTGGAGCTGGCTACAAATAACATCCGGCACTGCGGCAAGTGCAATAATTTTTCTGAACTGGAAGTGTGTGAATTATGCGCATCGCCCAAGCGCGACACGGGGTTGCTGTGTGTGGTCGAAATGCCCGCCGACTTGCTGATGATGGAACAAACGCAGTGCTATCGTGGTCTGTACTTCGTGCTGATGGGAAGGCTTTCGCCGCTGGATGGGATTGGCGCCAAAGAATTGCATTTCGATCGGTTGTTCAACCGCGTGCAGGAGTGCCCGTGCGAAGTGATTCTGGCGACCAATTTCACGGTGGAAGGTGATGCAACGGCGCATTATTTGGCAACCCTGTTGCAATCGCAGGATGTCAAAGTGTCCCGTATTGCGCGTGGGTTGCCGGTGGGCGGTGAACTGGAACAGGTAGATAGCGGTACGCTGGCGCAAGCCGTGTTGGAACGGCGCGAGATAATAACGTGAGCAAGAATGTCAAAGCCCCTTTTCATGGAATCTTGGCTCATGGAACCTTGGCTGATGAAAGATTGCCCGATGAAAAGTTGTCCGGCGATAAATTGACCGAAGAAAAGTTGCCAGGCGAGAAGTTACAGAAGGTGTTAGCTCAAGCCGGGTTCGGTTCACGCCGATTGATGGAAGAATGGATCGCTGCCGGACGCGTCAGTGTGAACGGTGAACCGGCTACGCTGGGGATGCGGGTGGTGGAAGGTGACCTGGTTAAAGCAGAGCGTCGCACCATCCGCATCGGTGAAAAAACTCATGCGGCACGTGTATTGCTGTATCACAAGCCTGAAGGCGAAATCGTCACTCGCGACGATCCCGAGAATCGCACCAGTGTATTCGACAAATTGCCCGCGTTGCGCGGACAGAAATGGATTGCGATCGGGCGGCTGGATTTCAATACCGGCGGCTTGTTGATTTTCACCACTTCCGGCGAACTGGCAAATCGCCTGATGCACCCGCGTTTCGAAGTGGAGCGAGAATATGCGGTGCGAGTGCAAGGGACAATGACGGAAGCGCAGATGGATCGGGCGCTCAAGCAGGGTGTGGAATTGGAAGATGGTTTGGTGAAATTCGAGAAGATCGAGGATCAAGGTGGAGAAGGCTTTAACCACTGGTATCGCGTGATTCTGAAGGAAGGCCGCAACCGCGTAGTGCGGCGCACTTTTGACGCGTTGGGGCTGCCGGTGAGCCGATTGATGCGCATACGCTTCGGTATAATCAACCTGCCGCCGCGCCTGAAGCGGGGTATGACTGCCGAGTTGGGTGAGGGCGAAGTGGCGCAAGTGCTGGATTGGGCGAGAATCACCGCCGACAGCGACGAATCGCAGCAGGATATACCAGCGCTTAGCCATGCTGACCGTGCGCAATCAGATAAAACCGGACGTCGTTCTGCTGTCGCGCCAAGAACTGCCATTCGTGTCTATCCAAGCAAACGTGCCGATCCGACTGGCGGAAAGAAAAGTAAAACTGGTTTAAAACGCTGACTACCACTAGAATCTGCGCGGTTACATTCAGTTATCGATGCAGCCGAATATTGAGAGAACGGCGGACACCCGGATAGCGGACACCCAGATAGCGGACACCAAGATACTGGAATATTGAATGGAAGAGCGTGGCAATCAGACCGTAATGTGCAGTGTATTCTTTCTGGATATTGTGGAATATTCCAGGAAGTCGGTGACTGGACAAATTTCGCTGAAAGATAGGTTAAATAACTATCTTTCCGCCGCTATCCGCGATGTGCCCATAACTGACCGTATCATTCTGGATACCGGTGACGGCGCAGCCATCAATTTTCTCGGCGATGTCGAAGACGCATTAAAAGCGGCGCTCAGTCTGCGCGAAAGTTTGCTCAATGAAGATCCTGATGTGGATCATCCCTTGCTGGTGCGTATGGGGATCAATCTTGGTCCGGTGCGTCTGGTCAGAGACATCAACGGCCAGCCCAATATTGTGGGCGACGGCATCAATGTTGCGCAGCGGGTAATGAGTTTTTCGGATGCCAGCCAGATACTCGTGTCGCGCTCTTATTACGATGCAGTCTCGCGTGTTTCCCCGCAGTATGAAGGGATGTTTCACTATCAAGGCTCGCGCACCGACAAGCATGTGCGCGAGCACGAGGTGTATGCGATCGGTTATCCCGGCGATAAAACGACGCAACGGGGCACATCCAAACCGGTGGTTGCCCAACATGCCGTAAGCCCATTAGCCAGAATGATGGAACGCGCCAAAACGGTTTGGCGTTCAGCCACTACGAAGCTGGATATGCTGATATGGCTTCTGGTGACCGGTTTCCGGCAGGCCGAGCCCCGGCAACGCGCGGTGTATGTTGGAGCTGTCGCAATCCCCACACTGTTGCTCATTGTGTTGGCGGTAAAACTGGTTCACCGCGATGAAGCCCAAATTGCTCCGCATATAGTCGGCCAGCAATCAGTAAACGCATCTCAACCTGCTTCAGCGGTTGCGCCTGTGACGCCGGTTCAGACAAACGCGGAAGATAAGGCGAAAAATGGCAACATGCCACAGGACTCGACTGTTTCCCAACCGAAGGTTGTTGAGAGCAAAGAAGCCATGCATAAACCCGAACCAAAGCCAAAACCCAAACATCCAGAGGGTCAGCCAAAGACAATTACTCAAGATGCTGTCGAGAAAAAAGCTGCTGTTGAGGCATCAAGTGATAATTTAAATGCCTATATTTCAGTCAGATGCAGAGAAGGAACGGAGGTGTTCGTGGATGGTGTGCGTAAGGGCAGGATCAGTTCCTTGCCGTTGACCATAGCGATCCTGCCAGGCAAGCGCACGGTGATTGTGAGCCACCCGAGAGCAGGGGTTTTTTCAAAAGATGTCGTGATCGAGGCGGGCAAGACGGTTCGCCTTAATCCGGATTTCTGCAATCAGTGAGGGCTGTTTCTGCCAGTTAAGTTCATGCAGATGACTAAGATAAAACATAAGTAATTGGGTGGATGCCATGATTAGCCAGTTGGGGCGTTATGAAATACTCGGCGAGCTTGGACAAGGCGCGATGGGGCTGGTCTATAAGGCCAAAGATCCCCTGATAGACCGCGTCGTCGCGATCAAGACCATCAACCTCGGCCTTGCTCTGGACGAAAAAGAAGAATACGAGGGGCGCTTCTATCAGGAGGCCAAGGCGGCCGGGCGGCTCAGTCATCCGAATATCGTGACTATCTACGATGTGGGCAAGAGCGGTGATGTTGCATACATTGCCATGGAGTTCCTGCAAGGGCAAGAGTTGCGCGACATCATGAAAGAGGGCGGATTATTGTCCGTCGATCGGGTGCTGGACATCGTTGCTCAGGTGGCGCAAGGATTGGCTTATGCGCATGAACATGACATCGTGCATCGCGACGTCAAGCCTTCGAACATCATGGTGGTGAGTGACGGGCACGTAAAAATCACCGACTTTGGCATTGCGCGCATGGCTTCCTCGACAGTACGTACCCAAACCGGTATGGTGCTTGGCTCGCCCAAATACATGTCGCCCGAGCAAGTAATGGGCAAGGAGATAGATCAGCGTTCGGATATTTTTTCGCTGGGCGTGATGCTCTACGAGATGCTGGCCGGGCAAGCCCCCTTTGATGGCGAAAATGTCAACGCCATCATGTATCAAACCCTGAACGTGATGCCGGCGCCACCCAATTCGCTGAATCCCGCCGTGCCGGAAATGGCCAACTTCATCGTGGCCAAGGCATTGACCAAGGGCTTGGAAGATCGCTACCAGAATGCCAGGGATTTGGCCATAGATTTACGCGCCTGCCGCGATACCCTGCCGCGCAGCGGTCAGCAGATAGATATATCAAAGTTCCCCGCCGACAGCGATAAAAAATTGCCGGATGCCACCGATGTTATCCGGCAGATGGGAGTCGGCAAGGAGGAGGCACAACCGGCTTCGACGACGGGTTTGTCGCCAGCCTTTGATTCTGCCGCTGCGGCCATGCGGTTGGCTGCATTGACTGTCACCAGCAAAGATGTTGACATATTAGCTAAAACTTTCAACATGGTGCGTCCGAGTGCGGAAGAAATCAAACAGGCCGCTCATTCCCTGGCGCATGCTGCGCGCCAAAGCCGGGCGGGATCGTCGACGCAATCTCACGGCGGGAATTTTCTGCTGGCCCTCATCGTGCTGCTGGTGTTGCTGGGCGTTGCCGCGATTTTCGTTTTCTGATTTCGCTTCTGCGTCTATGACACTGAAACATGGGCACCTCTAAAAATTCAGAGTTCGCCCAAATGCAAGGCGCGGAAAAAATTTAGCAGCGCCGCATATATATGATATGTAAGCAAGAAATTTTTTCCGCAACGCAGCAGTTGGGATGAAATATGGATTTTTAGAGGTGCCC
>JANONV010000086.1:0-9324 GCA_031421015.1 Gallionella sp.
GATGAAATCATCGAGTTGTGCCGCAACCTGAAGCATGGTGTGCCGTTTGCGACGCCGGTATTCGACGGCGCCAGCGAAGAAGAGATCAAGTACATGCTGGAATTGGCCGATCTGCCGTTGTCGGGCCAAACCACGCTGCACGACGGTCGCACCGGCGAGGCATTTGATCGCCAGGTGACGGTGGGTTACAAGCACATTTTGAAATTGCACCATTTGGTGGATGACAAGATGCATGCGCGCTCCACCGGACCGTACAGCCTGGTGACCCAGCAACCGCTGGGCGGCAAGGCACAGTTCGGCGGTCAGCGCTTCGGCGAGATGGAAGTGTGGGCGCTGGAAGCCTACGGCGCGGCTTACACCTTGCAGGAAATGCTCACCGTCAAGTCGGACGACGTGGCCGGGCGCACCAAGGTCTATGAGAGCATCGTCAAGGGCGAGCACAAGATTGACGCCGGAATGCCGGAATCCTTCAATGTGGTCATCAAGGAAATCCGTTCCCTGGCGATCGATATGGATTTGGTCAGACACTAGGGAGTAGGGAGTGGGAAGTGGGGAGTGGGGAAACCCGCTTCCTGCTTCCCACTTCCCACTTCCCACTTCCCACTTCCCACTTCCCACTTCCCAGATTTTTAGGAGCTACACATGAAATCATTGCTGGATTTGTTCAAGCAGGTCACACAAAAAGAAGAGTTCGATGCGATCAAGATCGGTCTGGCATCGCCGGAGAAGATCCGTTCGTGGTCTTACGGTGAGGTAAAGAAGCCGGAAACCATCAACTACCGCACCTTCAAGCCGGAGCGTGACGGGCTGTTCTGCGCCAAGATTTTCGGGCCGGTCAAGGACTATGAGTGCCTGTGCGGAAAGTACAAGCGTCTCAAGCATCGCGGTGTGATCTGCGAAAAGTGCGGCGTGGAAGTGACTTTGTCCAAGGTGCGCCGCGAGCGCATGGGGCATATCGAACTGGCCAGCCCGGTGGCGCACATCTGGTTCCTGAAGTCGTTGCCTTCGCGTCTCGGCATGGTGCTGGACATGACGCTGCGCGACATCGAGCGTGTGCTGTACTTCGAAGCCTATGTGGTGACCGAACCCGGTATGACCCCGTTGAATCTCGGACAGCTGTTGTCCGAAGATGACTACCTTGCCAAGACCGAAGAGTTCGGTGATGAATTTACCGCGACCATGGGCGCGGAAGGTATCCGTGCGCTGTTGAGCAATCTGGACGTGGTCGGCGCGATCGAAACTTTGCGCGCCGATCTGGCGGCAACCGGTTCGGAAACCAAGATCAAAAAGTACGCCAAGCGCCTGAAGGTGCTGGAGGCGTTCAATGCGTCCGGCATCAAGCCGCAGTGGATGGTGCTGGAAGTGCTGCCGGTGTTGCCGCCCGAGTTGCGTCCGCTGGTTCCGCTGGACGGCGGGCGCTTTGCGACTTCCGACCTGAACGATTTGTATCGCCGCGTAATCAACCGCAACAATCGCCTGAAACGCCTGCTTGAACTCAAAGCGCCGGACATCATCGTGCGCAACGAGAAACGCATGTTGCAAGAGGCGGTGGATTCCTTGCTGGACAATGGCCGTCGCGGCAAGGCGATGACCGGCGCGAACAAGCGCCAGTTGAAATCTTTGGCCGACATGATCAAGGGTAAGAGCGGACGCTTCCGCCAGAACTTGTTGGGTAAGCGCGTCGATTACTCGGGTCGTTCGGTGATCGTGGTGGGTCCGCAATTGAAACTGCACCAATGCGGTCTGCCGAAGAAGATGGCACTGGAATTATTCAAGCCATTTATTTTTAGCCGCCTCGAAGCGATGGGCTTGGCGACCACCATCAAGGCCAGCAAGCGCATGGTCGAGGCGGAAGAGCCTATCGTGTGGGACATCCTCGAAGAGGTGATACGCGAACATCCGGTGCTGTTGAACCGCGCGCCGACCCTGCACCGTCTGGGCATCCAGGCATTCGAGCCGCTGCTGATCGAAGGCAAGGCGATCCAGTTGCATCCGCTGGTCTGTTCGGCGTTCAACGCCGACTTCGACGGCGACCAGATGGCGGTACACGTGCCGTTGTCGCTGGAAGCGCAGATGGAGTGCCGCACCCTGATGCTGGCTTCCAACAACGTGCTGTCTCCCGCCAACGGCGAGCCTATCATCGTCCCTTCGCAGGACATCGTGCTGGGCTTGTATTACATGACTCGCGAAAAGATCGGCGCATTGGGCGAAGGCTCGATGTTCGCCAACATCGCCGAAGTGTCGCGCGCTTACGAGACACGCGAAGTCGAGCTGCAAGCCAAGGTGATCGTGCGCCTCAAGGAGATACACAAGCCTGCCCTGAGCGGAGTCGAAGGGGATGCCGCAGGTCAGCAGACGGAAAAACTGGTGCGCCATGAAACTACTGTGGGCCGTGCCTTACTGTCCGAAGTGTTGCCATCCGGCCTGCCATTCGCTCTGATCAACAAGACACTCAAGAAGAAAGAGATTTCACGCCTGATCAACGCCAGCTTCCGCCAGTGCGGTCTGCGCGATACCGTGATCATGGCGGACAAGCTGATGTACACCGGCTTCACCTACGCGACGCGCGCCGGTATTTCGATTGCTCTGGACGACATGTTGATGCCGCCGCAAAAGAGCGAACTGATCGGAGCCGCCGAAAAGGAGGTGCATGAAATTCATATCCAGTACACCTCCGGTCTGGTCACCGATGGCGAACGCTACAACAAAGTGGTGGACATCTGGGGGCGCACCGGTGACATCGTGGCCAAGGCGATGATGGAGCAACTGGGCAGCGAACCGGTGATGGATCGTGCTACCGGCTTGCCGCGCATGGTCAAGGGCAAACCGGTGATGCAGGACTCGTTCAATTCAATCTATATGATGGCCGACTCCGGCGCGCGCGGTTCGGCTGCGCAGATCCGTCAGTTGGCCGGGATGCGCGGACTGATGGCCAAGCCGGACGGCTCGATCATCGAGACTCCGATCACCGCGAACTTCCGCGAGGGGTTGAACATGTTGCAGTACTTCATTTCCACGCACGGCGCGCGCAAGGGCTTGGCCGATACCGCATTGAAGACTGCGAACTCAGGTTATCTGACCCGCCGTCTGGTGGATGTGACGCAGGATCTGGTGGTTATTGAAGATGATTGCGGCACGATCAATGGCACGGCGATGAAAGCCATGGTGGAAGGCGGCGAAGTCATTGAGGCGTTGGCTGAGCGTATTCTCGGTCGGGTGGTCAGTGCCGATGTGGTCAATCCGGAAAGTGGTGAAACGCTGTACGAAGCAGGTGTGCTGTTGGATGAAGCCGCGGTAGAGCGCATCGAGGCACTTGGTGTTGATGAAGTGCGCGTGCGCACCCCATTGAGCTGTGAAACGCGCTTCGGTCTGTGCGCCAAATGTTATGGCCGCGATCTGGGACGCGGCGGCATGGTGAATGTGGGTGAGGCGGTCGGCGTGATCGCCGCGCAATCCATCGGCGAGCCGGGCACCCAGTTGACCATGCGCACCTTCCACATCGGCGGCGCTGCGTCGCGTACCGTAGTGGCCAGCCAGGTGGAAAGCAAATCCAATGGCATACTGAAGCACAGCGCCAACATGCGTGTGGTGACCACCGTGCGCGGTGAGGTGATTGTGGTAGCGCGTAGCGCCGAGGTTATTATCGCCGACGATCATGGCCGGGAGCGCGAACGCCATAAAGTTCCTTATGGTGCGACTTTGACGGTCAAACAAGGCGATACGGTGAAGGCGGGCGTAGTGCTGGCAACCTGGGATCCGCATACCCGTCCGATCATCACCGAATACGCCGGCAAGGTGAGCTTCCAGAATGTTGAAGAAGGCTTAACCGTCGCCAAGCAGATCGATGAAGTGACCGGACTTTCCACGCTGGTGGTAATCGATCCGAAGCGCTCGACCACACAAACCAAAGGTGTGCGACCGATGGTGCGCTTGTACGACAAGGCGGGCAAAGAAGTGAAATTGGCTGGCACGGACACCGCAGTCAGCGTGACTTTCCAGACCGGCTGCATCATCACCGTCGAGGACGATCAGCAAGTGGGCGTGGGCGACGTGTTGGCGCGCATTCCGCAGGAAAGCAGCAAGACGCGTGACATTACCGGTGGTCTGCCGCGTGTGGCCGAGTTGTTCGAAGCGCGCGTACCCAAGGATGCCGGTACGCTGGCCGAATGTACCGGTGTCGTTTCCTTCGGCAAGGACACCAAGGGCAAGCAGCGTCTGGTAATTACCGATGTGGATGGCGTCGCCAACGAATTCCTGATCCCCAAGGAAAAGCATGTGCTGGCGCACGATGGTCAAGTGGTCAATCAGGGTGAAATGATCGTGGACGGCCCGGCCGACCCGCATGACATTCTGCGTTTGCTGGGCATTGCAGAACTGGCCCGTTACATCACCGATGAAGTGCAGGAAGTGTACCGCCTGCAAGGCGTGAAGATCAGCGACAAGCACATCGAAGTGATCGTGCGGCAGATGTTGCGACGCGTGCAAATCAGCGATGTTGGCGATACCCGCTTCATTACCGGTGAGCAAGTCGAACGTGCCGACCTGCTGGGAGAAAACGAAAAAATGTTTGCCGCAGGAAAAAATCCAGCGAGTTTTGTTGATGTGCTGCTGGGTATCACCAAGGCATCGCTGTCCACCGATTCGTTCATCTCCGCAGCTTCCTTCCAGGAAACCACGCGCGTATTAACCGAAGCGGCGATCATGGGCAAGCGTGACGATCTGCGCGGCCTCAAGGAAAATGTCATCGTCGGTCGTTTGATCCCGGCCGGTACCGGGTTGGCTTACCATGTCGCGCGCCGCAAACAGGCTTTGGGTATCGATATAGGGGAAGGACGCGAGTTACACGAGGGTGATGCGGTTGCGTCGGGCGAATTGCTTGACACACCCGGTGTTTCTCTCTAGAATTCGCAACCTTTTTTCCCGTCGCAGCGGATGAATTATTATCCTGCTGCGACGTTGTATTTTTATGGGTTGATTTTGCTGTTGTTTTTTAACGAATTGTAGATTTTTTTAGGATATGTAGAAAATGCCAACTATTAACCAATTGATCCGCAAACCGCGTGTCGCAATCGTAGAAAAGAGCAAGGTACCGGCCCTGGCGGGATCCCCGCAAAAGCGCGGTGTGTGTACCCGCGTTTACACCACCACGCCGAAAAAGCCCAACTCCGCGTTGCGTAAAGTGGCCAAGGTGCGCTTGACTAACGGCTTCGAGGTAATCAGCTATATCGGCGGTGAAGGCCATAACTTGCAGGAACACTCGGTGGTGCTGTTGCGCGGCGGACGCGTAAAGGATTTGCCGGGTGTGCGTTATCACATGGTGCGCGGCAGTCTGGATACGGCCGGCGTGAAGGATCGCAAGCAGTCCCGTTCCAAGTATGGCGCTAAGCGTGCAAAAAAAGCGTAATTTTAGTATTTAATTTGAGGTAGATATGCCAAGACGTAGAGAAGTCCCCAAACGCGACATCCTGCCCGACCCGAAGTTCGGCAATCAGGATCTGTCCAAATTCGTAAACGTATTGATGACGGCGGGCAAGAAGTCGGTTGCCGAGCGCATTCTGTACGGCGCGCTGGAGCAAATCGTCAAGAAGACCAGCAAGGATGCGATCGAGGTTTTCAATCTGGCCATCACCAATGCCAAGCCGCAAGTCGAAGTGAAAAGCCGCCGTGTCGGCGGCGCGAACTATCAAGTGCCGGTTGAAGTGCGTCCTTCCCGCCGCATGGCGCTGGCGATGCGCTGGTTGCGCGAAGCGGCGCGCAAGCGCGGTGAAAAATCCATGGGCATGCGTCTGGCGGGCGAGCTGATCGACGCGTCCGAAGGTCGTGGCGGCGCGGTGAAGAAGCGTGAAGAAGTCCACCGCATGGCTGAGGCGAACAAGGCGTTCTCACACTTTAGGTTCTAGGCATGTAGGTTGGGTTAGCGGCTTTTTCGCGTCTCGTCCCCGCAGGGGGAACCCAACAACAATCTTCGACGCAGGCGAATAGGCAGTACGCATCAGAGATTTTTTGTTGGGTTACGGCGCAAAAAACGCACCTAACCCAACCTACACGGTTTTAATTTTTAACCAAAATAATAGTTAGGCATCCACCGTGGCACGTAAAACCCCCATCGAGCGTTACCGCAATATCGGCATCAGCGCGCATATTGACGCAGGCAAAACCACTACCACGGAACGCGTCCTGTTTTACACCGGCGTGAGCCATAAGATCGGCGAAGTGCATGACGGCGCAGCCATCATGGACTGGATGGAGCAGGAGCAGGAGCGCGGCATCACCATTACCTCCGCCGCGACCACCTGCTTCTGGAAGGGCATGGATAAAACGCTCCCCGAGCATCGCATCAATATCATTGATACGCCGGGTCACGTGGATTTCACCATTGAAGTGGAGCGTTCCATGCGTGTGCTGGATGGTGCATGTATGGTGTATTGCGCGGTGGGTGGCGTGCAGCCGCAGTCTGAAACCGTGTGGCGTCAAGCCAACAAATACCACGTGCCGCGTTTGGCGTTTGTGAACAAGATGGATCGCCAGGGTGCGAACTTCTTCAAGGTTTACGAACAAATGCGCACCCGCTTGCATGCCAACCCGATTCCTATTCAAATTCCCATCGGCGCCGAAGAAAAATTCGAGGGCGTGATCGACCTGGTGCGCATGAAGGCGATCTATTGGGACGAAGCCTCGCAAGGCATGAAATTCGAGCTGCGCGATATTCCCGCCGATCTGCTGGCGACGGCCAAGGAATGGCGCGAAAAGATGGTGGAAAGCGCTGCTGAAGCCTCAGAAGAAATAATGAACAAGTATCTCGAAGAGGGTGACTTGTCCGAAGCGGAAATCAAGAAAAGTTTGCGCATCCGCACCATCGCCGGTGAAATCGTGCCAATGCTGTGTGGCTCGGCGTTCAAGAACAAAGGCGTGCAGGCCATGCTGGATGGGGTGGTCGACTACTTGCCGGCGCCAACCGATATTCGTCCGGTGAAAGGTGAATTGCCGGATGGTTCCATCGGTGAGCGTAAAGCTTCGGATAGCGAGCCGTTCTCCGGTCTGGCGTTCAAGATCATGACTGACCCGTTTGTGGGCCAGTTGATTTTTTTCCGTGTCTATTCCGGCATGCTCAAATCCGGCGACACCATTTACAATCCGATTAAGGGTCGCAAAGAGCGCGTTGGCCGTATTTTGCTGATGCATGCCAATGAGCGCGAGGAAATCAAAGAAGTGTTTGCGGGCGATATCGCCGCTGCGGTAGGCCTGAAAGAAGCGACCACCGGTGACACCCTGTGTGATCCGAACAAGGAAATCATTCTGGAGCGCATGATATTCCCGGAGCCGGTGATCCATGTGGCGGTTGAGCCCAAGACCAAGGTTGACCAGGAGAAGATGGGGCTCGCGCTGAATCGTTTGGCGCAGGAAGATCCTTCGTTCCGTGTACGCTCCGATGAGGAATCGGGACAGACCATTATTTCCGGCATGGGCGAGTTGCATCTGGAAGTTCTGGTTGAACGCATGAAGCGCGAATTCGGCGTGGAAGCCAATGTGGGTGCGCCGCAAGTGGCTTACCGCGAAGCCATCCGCAAATCAGTTGAAGTCGAAGGTAAATTCGTCAAGCAATCCGGTGGTCGCGGCCAATACGGCCACGTGTGGCTGAAAGTCGAGCCGAATGAAACCGGCAAAGGCTTCGAGTTCGTGGATGCCATCAAGGGTGGCTCGGTGCCGCGCGAATTTATCCCGGCGGTCAGGAAGGGTCTGGAAGATACGCTGCCGAATGGCGTGCTGGCCGGTTTCCCGGTGGTGGATGTGAAGGTCACACTGTTTGACGGTTCGTACCACGATGTGGACTCCAACGAAAACGCCTTCAAAATGGCGGCGTCGATGGGCTTCAAGGACGGAATGCGCAAAGCCAGCCCGGTGCTGCTTGAGCCGATGATGTCGGTCGAGGTGGAAACCCCGGAAGACTATACCGGCACGGTGATGGGCGATCTGTCCTCGCGTCGCGGCATGGTGCAGGGCATGGACGATATGGCGGGGGGCGGCAAAGTGGTCAAGGCCGAGGTGCCGTTGGCGGAAATGTTTGGCTACTCCACCGCGTTACGTTCCGCAACCCAAGGTCGTGCGACTTACACCATGGAGTTCAAGCATTATTCCGAAGCACCGAAGAGCATTGCCGAAGCAATCATGAGCAGCAAAAAATAATTGTAGAAGCAGTCGTTAGACGTTAGTCATTAGTTAAACCAACTTCTGGCTGGCAACTAGCAACTAGCAGCTAACGACTAACGACTGTATTTAGATAGAGGCGAAAATCATGGCAAAGAGCAAATTTGAACGCACCAAACCGCACGTCAACGTCGGTACGATCGGCCACGTCGATCACGGCAAGACCACCCTGACTGCGGCGATCACCACCGTGCTGGCCAAGAAATACGGCGGCGAAGCCAAGGCCTACGACCAGATCGACGCAGCGCCGGAAGAAAAGGCACGCGGCATCACCATCAACACCGCCCACGTCGAATACGAAACCGCCAACCGCCACTACGCCCACGTGGATTGCCCGGGCCACGCCGACTACATCAAAAACATGATCACCGGCGCCGCGCAGATGGACGGCGCCATCCTGGTGGTATCCGCCGCCGACGGCCCGATGCCGCAGACCCGCGAACACATCCTGCTGGCGCGCCAGGTAGGCGTACCCTACATCATCGTGTTCATGAACAAATGCGACATGGTCGACGACGAAGAACTGCTCGAACTGGTCGAAATGGAAGTGCGCGAACTGCTCTCCAAATACGAATTCCCCGGCGACGACATCCCGATCATCAAAGGTTCCGCACTGAAAGCCCTGCAAGGCGACCAGGGCGACCTGGGCGAACCCGCCATCTTCCGTCTGGCCGAAGCCCTCGACACCTACATCCCGCAGCCCAAGCGCGCCCTGGACGGCGCCTTTTTGATGCCGGTAGAAGACGTCTTCTCCATCTCCGGTCGCGGCACCGTGGTGACCGGACGGATCGAGCGCGGCATCGTCAAAGTCGGTGAAGAACTCGAGATCGTCGGCATCAAGCCCACCCTCAAGACCACCTGTACCGGCGTGGAAATGTTCCGCAAACTGCTCGACCAGGGCCAGGCCGGCGACAACGTCGGCGTACTGCTGCGCGGCACCAAGCGCGAAGAAGTCGAGCGCGGCCAAGTGCTGTGCAAGCCGGGCAGCATCAAACCACACACCAAATTCACCGCCGAGATCTACGTGCTGGGCAAGGACGAAGGCGGACGCCACACCCCGTTCTTCCAGGGCTACCGCCCGCAGTTCTACTTCCGCACCACCGACGTGACCGGCGCGGT
>JANONV010000087.1:0-13161 GCA_031421015.1 Gallionella sp.
GTGAAGGTAACGACTTCTACCACGAAATGTCAGAAGCGGGCGTTATCAAGCTGGACAATCTACCTGAATCAAAAGTGGCGATGGTATTCGGCCAGATGAACGAGCCGCCCGGCAACCGTCTGCGCGTAGCGCTGTCCGGTCTGACCATGGCCGAATATTTCCGCGATGAAGGCCGCGACATTTTGTTCTTCGTGGACAACATTTATCGCTTTACCCTGGCCGGGACTGAAGTATCCGCGCTGTTGGGACGTATGCCGTCCGCGGTGGGTTATCAGCCGACACTGGCGGAAGAAATGGGCCGTTTGCAGGAACGTATCACCTCGACCAAGACCGGTTCGATCACTTCGATCCAGGCCGTGTACGTGCCTGCCGACGACTTGACCGACCCGTCTCCGGCGACCACCTTCCTGCACCTTGATTCCACCGTCGTGCTGTCGCGCGACATCGCCTCGCTGGGTATCTACCCAGCGGTTGATCCGCTGGATTCCACTTCGCGCCAGCTCGATCCGCTGGTGGTGGGCGAAGAACATTACAACGTGGCGCGCGGCGTACAGGCCACCTTGCAGCGCTACAAGGAATTGCGCGACATCATCGCGATCCTGGGCATGGACGAACTGGCGCCGGAAGACAAGCTGGCGGTAGCGCGCGCGCGCAAGATCCAGCGCTTCCTGTCGCAGCCGTTCCACGTGGCGGAAGTGTTCACCGGTAGCCCGGGCAAATACGTCACGCTGAAAGACACCATCAAGGGCTTCAAGGGCATCGTCGAAGGCGAATACGATCACCTGCCTGAGCAAGCGTTCTACATGGTCGGCGGAATCGAAGAAGCGGTTGAAAAGGCCAAAACACTATAGGGCACCTCTAAAATTTAGAGTTCGCCCCACATGCAAGGCGCGGAAAAAATTTCAGTTCCGGCTAACCTAAAGGTTACCCTACTCTGAAACTTCGTTTTGCCGCGCCGCATGTGGGTTATATGTAAGCAAGAAATTTTTTCCGCAACGCAACAGTTGGGGTGAAATCTGGATTTTTAGAAATGGGAACAACTATGGCAATGACCGTACATGTAGACGTGGTGAGCGCGGAAGCGTCCATCTTTTCCGGGCTGGCAGAAGTGGTAGTCGTGCCCGGCGAAATGGGCGAGCTGGGTATTTATCCGCGCCATACCGCATTGATGACGCGCATCAAACCAGGCTCGGTCAGAATCAAGCGACCCGATCAGGAACAGGAAGAAGTTATTTATGTGTCCGGCGGTATGCTCGAGATACAACCCGGGGTCGTAACCATCCTGGCCGATACTGCGATACGCGGCGGCGATCTGGATGAAGTGCGTGCGCTGCAAGCCAAGCAAGATGCCGAGGAAGCGATGAAAAACCGCAGCTCCGACATCGATTATGCCCAGGCGCAAGCCGAACTGGCCGAAGCGATCGCGCAACTGGCGGCGATCAAACATCTGCGCAAACGCAGCGGGCATTAATTCCAATTCCTGATAAAAACGATCACTGCGTTGGCTTCGTCTTTAGTTTCGGCCGCTTCGCTTAACCTGCTTCGCAGCTTAGCCTGCACTGAAACTTCGCTGCGCTTGTTTTGGCTCCTGGCCGCACTAGGTGTGCTGTCTTCGTCGCCTCATCCGGGTGCCCGGCCAAAAGTTTTTCGGACTTGCCGCCTTGTGCTCCTTTCTATCAGAAAATGGAATAAGCTATCAGGCGATAAAAATAACAAAAGCAGCTTCGGCTGCTTTTTTTGCGTGGTCAGGACGAATATCGTAGCACTGCAATGAAATGACACGCAGTTCCCATGACTACGAACAGATGCCACACCAAGTGTGAATAGCGAATACGGTGATCTACCACAAAAAACACCGTCCCGACCGTATAGGCGACCCCGCCCGCAACCAGCCAGAAAATCCCCCACTTCGGTATAAGCGCCCACGCCGGTTTGGCCGCGATGAGTATTATCCAGCCCATCGCGATATATACCAAAGTCGAAAGAGTCGTGTAGCGAATGCCGCCATAGACCTTTAACGATATGCCGATGACCGCTATGCCCCACACCAGCCCGAACAGCGTCCAGCCCCAAACACCGCGCAGAACCCCGAGGGTAAACGGCGTGTATGTTCCTGCGATCAGCAGGTAGATTGCAGAGTGATCGAGTACCTCAAAAATCCGCTTGGCCCGACCCTCTGGCAACGCATGCAGGAGCGTCGAGGTGAAATAAAGCAGTACCATGGTGAACGCGAACACGCTCGCAGCCACGATACCCGACACACTGCCGCGTTGCAGCGCCGCCATGATGACAACCGGGGAGGCTGCCAACGCCGCCAGCAAGGCGATGCCGTGGCTGACGCTGTTCGCGATCTCCTCTCCGCGAGTCTGTGGCCGCTCCTGCGACGCCAAAGCTTCGACCATCGTCGTATCCCCTACATCACCCGGAATTGGAATTACCGGGCGGTCAGTATGTTGAACAGGCGCGCGAAAACGGTCCAAATCGCGAGGAACGCCAACCAGATCAGGATGCCAACGACAGATGCAAATACGACACTTTCAACGGTCAGGTTGAAGGAAGGTGAAAAAATTTCCCAAGTCGCACGGGCAATGTGCGGGTCAGCACCGGTAATGAGATAAGCCAACTGATGGAACAAGTCCGTATCAAGCGCTTGAGAGGCTTTGCGCAATTGTTCGGCGGAATCCACCATCGCCTGTAATGCCGCACCCTCGCTATAAAATGTTGCATCAACGCTGGCAAGGTGATGCCGAATGAGCTCCTGAAGACTGCCATGATGGAACCGGTTGGCAATTTCCTGGAATGGCGCAATGTCCTGAAGCGCCTGATCGAGCCGCCCGCCCACGCGCTGCCGGTATTGCGCGATGAAACTGGGGATGCAGCCCGCCGCAACGATACCCGCCACCAATATGATACGGTCAAAAATTCCGCGCATGAATTCCATGATCACCTGACAAAGAAGTTAAGACAGCAACCGGATAAGCGACAAAAGTTTAGCACAACAATTCTGGCGCGATAACTAATTTCAAATCGCGTTAAAAACAGCATGGGTGCGGGAGCGGCCTCAGCCGCGATATATTTTGTTTCGCGGCTGAAGCCGCTCCCACATCCAGCAGAATCAATGCCGGTTTTAACGCAAACCGGAAAAAAGGGAATCTATAACAGTTGACGTGTTTACTGACATGCTTCCGGCGCCCGAACCACCGGCTTATCGCTGGCAGGATCCGCGGAAGGATCGCCGCCAAGACGAACCCCGAGGTACACCAGCCACGCCCGTAACGACGACATGCCATCTTCTTTGCATATGCTTTGCAACAGCCTGTCAGCCGGCTCCCGGTATTTTTCTTTGTCAAGATAACGTTCCCGCATCAACTGATACAAGGCATCGTGTATCAGAGAGCCGCGCATGGAATTCAAAGTATCGATTGTCGGCCCCGACGGGCCGTCCCATGCATACCCATTTTTTAATTTAATCGTTCCGTCCAGGGATAATGCAATATATTCCGTGCTGATTGTCCCGTCAGGTTTGATATCGATGGTGTCTATGTAATCATTTTTGAGTTGATACTTATAGCCGGATTTGTAGTAGATACATTTCATGGTCTATCCCCTTCAATAACCGAGCCCGGCCCTATTGATCAGTCGCGGTATTGAGCCTTGTCAACGCCATTATTTTTTGACCGGGCTGGCAACCCGCGTTTTAGTTTTGGTTGCGTTGGTTTGCGTTGGGTCGACAGCCTTGGCTGCAATCGCCGCACTTAAACGGGCAACGTTGCCGCCGCTGGCAGAGCCGAAATCCAGCGCAATGGAAGGCGCGGCATAAGAGCCGTTCACGCGGATAGGCACGGTGATTCCCTTGTACCAGGCGAGTCCGCCCGCTGCTTTCCGGTTGATCACGGAAGAAACCGCAGAATTTAAACGGTAGTCGATATCGCCTGAACCGAAGTCAATATCGCCTTCGCCGACGGTTCGAATCAGCGGCGATTTCATTTCGAAGCTATTGCCGACAGCACTGCCGTCCTTGATGTTGAATAAAACTTTCAGTTCGGAAAATTCGGTCTTGTCGGTGAATTTTGCTGCGCGGATTTGCGCGATGCTGCCGGTTCCCAATTCGTTCTTGCCCTCGAGCAACGCTGCGCGCAAATCAATCCCGGCAAGGGATCCCGGTGCGAGCGCTAGTGAGACACGGCCGTTTACCGTCTTGCGCAACGCGCCGACGCTATCGCCGACCGCGTTCAAGTCCAAGGCAAGGTTGCCTTTGCCCGTAAGCCTGCCGGCCCCTGCCGTGTTGGCGAGCAGCGCATTCATCTGAAAGTCTCTCAGGTTCTGCTTGACGGTTATCTGCGGTGTATCCCGCACAGCTACGCCGATGCTGCCCGTCAACGTGCCACCGTATAGTTTGGCCGCAAGCGGCGCTATCGTGAGCGTGGACTGCTCGAACTTGATATCCGCAGACAGTTTGCTTGCCTTGGTTTTCGCCATGATGATCTCTCCGGCACGCAGGCTGCCGCGCAGGGTTAAATCCCTGAGGCCGACAGGAGCAAAAGGCGTGGCGTCGTCTTGAAAGCGCTTGATCCAGTCGGCCGCAACATAACGATCCAGGTCGAGGCGGTCGGCGTCGATCTCAAACGTGTACACCGGACGGCTGAAATCCTTCAGCGCCACAGTGCCGTTGAGCTTGCTGTCGTCGATTTTCACGTTGAAGCCCAGGTTCACACTCTGCTCGGCAAAATCCGCCCGCATGCTGCCTGTGGCATTTGCGGCCAACTCGCCCGACAACGCCGGATGCCTGGCGGAGAGGCTGAGAACGATCGCATCGAGCTGCAGCTTGGGCGCAGTTTCGAGGCTCACGATGGCCGGGCTGGCCAGCCTGCCCTGCAGCGCGCGGCCATCGTCTGTGAAAGCGAAATCGGCAGCGAGCTCCGCCGCCTTGAATATCCTGTCAACGATTTCAAACGCCGGCAATTGCACCGTCGCCGCCAGCGTTTCATTGAGATACGAAGAGGATACTTCGAGCGTGAACTGGTTGCCGCTCAAGCTGTCCTTGTCGACATGCAGTTTGGGAACACTGAATTTAATCCCGAGCAGGCGTTGCCCGGACTTCCCGGTTGCCGCGATAACGAAGTTTTCTGCAGTCAGCGATTTTTGAGCGGGATAGCTGTCCAGGCTCCCCGCGAAGTTGAGCGCAAGACCGTTGATCCTCGCCGCTTCGCCCTCCAACTTCCCCTCGATATCGGCAAACTCGTAACGGCCCGCCTTGCGGTCGAAGAACAAACGGCTTTTCAATCGGACATCGGCGTTGAGGCGTGCCGTTTCCGAATTAAGCCGGAAGCTCGCCGTCAGGTGGCTAGGCAACTTATCGGCGAGCCTGCCGGTTTCGAGCTGCAGGTTTTGCAACGTGACTCGTTGCGATTCCGTCTCGTCCAGCCAATTGATGGAAGAGCCAGTGATGCGCACGCTATCGATGTCGAAGGTCAAAGGAGCGAGACGCTCATCGCTGATCAGCAAATCGTCATAATTGGTGGATCCGTCCTTGAGGTGGACCACATTGGCGCGTATCCCGTCGATCTCCACGCGGTCGAACACCAGCTTTCTTTTAAACAATGGCAACCAGGCGATATAAAGCCGGGCGTTGTTGATGGAAGCAAATTCCTTGGCGCTGTTGCGCTGGCTCAACGAGGCATGGCCGGAGTCCAGCCCGAGTTTGGGGAAAAAGGTCACCTTGATACTGCCCTGGAGCACCAGATCGCGTTGCGTGCGCTCCTTGACGAACTGGACGATCTCCGACTTGAAGTTGTTGGCGTCAAATGTAAAGATGAACAGACCGACGGCGACCGAGATCAACAGCAGGACAAACATCAGCGCGCCCAACGCATAGCGGTAATACGATTTGGCGAGGGACTCGGCAAAGGGCACTTTGACAGGCCCGAATGTCGATATTGCGAGGCCGATGATGCCAGCCAGCCCGAGCAGCGCGTATTTAAAAGCTTTCATTCATCAATCCTTGGGGGGCTGACCGGGTACGGGCAAGAATTCACGGTATGTGGCCGCTGACGCAAGGAAATCCGCACCGCCAGGTTTTGCTCATGGATTACAACACCGTGCGCCGACACCAAGGGATAAGCCGCAGCTTTTAAGCGCACAGCAAAATGTTTTCACTGGCAATATAATTCTACCCCGACAAGTTGACGGATGCCTGTACCTGGTTCGCCGACCGCCGGTCCGCCTTTCTGCGATCGGTGAAAACCAGGCCGCCCATCTTCCCCGTGGCCAGCCATGGTCCGTTCATTCCGAATGGCTTGGCATTCCGGCGATCCCCCGCGATCCTGACGTCCATATTCCCTTCAGCGTAAAAAATTGGCATGCTTGAACCGAGCAATATCACAACCCTGATACTCGAGCCTGTGCGCTTTATACCAGAACAGCAGTGTATCGCAACGGTTATATCGCAACGGTTAATCGCTCAAAACATTTGCGCATATTTTTCATCTTATTAGCCGGCTTCACTGGCCGGGAAGGGCGGCCTCACATCCGCTCCGGGCCGGGCCGCTTGATCGATGAGCAATTCTTTAATCGAATCGCCGCTTTCCTTTATAATCGGACTGTCCTGGAAAGCCAAACATGAGCCCGTTAAACATCGTCATCCTCGCTGCCGGCAAAGGCACGCGCATGTATTCCGAAAAACCCAAGGTGCTGCACGCGCTGGCGGGCAAGCCGCTGCTGCGGCATGTGCTGGATTGCGCGGCCGAACTCAAGCCGCGGCAGATCTGCGTGATATACGGGCATGGCGGCGATGCCGTGCCTGAGGCCATGCCGCAGCACTCCGCCAGGTTTGTCGTTCAAGAGCCGCAACTCGGCACGGGACATGCAGTGCAGCAGGCCATGCCGTACCTCACCGACGACGGCGACACGCTGGTATTGTATGGCGACGTGCCGCTGGTTCAACATGGCACCTTGCATCAAATGCAGCAGGCGGGCGGCGGCCTGGTGTTGCTGACGATCAATCTGGACAATCCTGCCGGCTACGGACGCATCTTGCGCAATGAGCAGGGCGATGTGCTCGGCATCGTCGAGGAAAAAGACGCCACGCCCGAGCAGCGCGAGATCAATGAGGTGAATACCGGCATCCTGCTTGTGCCGACTAAGGATTTGCGCGGCTGGCTGGCGAAATTGCACAACAAGAATTCGCAGGGCGAGTACTACCTCACCGATATCGTCAGCATGGCCGTGCAGCAAGGTATGGCGGTGCATACCGTGCAACCGGCCCACGAATGGGAGATCCACGGAGTCAACAGCAAGCTGCAACTGGCGGTGCTGGAGCGCACCTGGCAACTGGTCGAGGCTACCCGCTTGCTGGCTCACGGCGTGACGCTGGCCGATCCGGCGCGCATCGAAGTGCGCGGCAAGCTGAGTTGCGGGCGCGATGTCGAGATTGACGTGGGCTGCATCTTCGAGGGTGAAGTGAGTCTGGGCGACAAGGTGCGGGTGGGAGCTTACAGCGTGATCAAAAGTGCGCGCATCGGCGCAGGCACAAGCATCGCGCCCTATAGCCACATTGACAGCAGCGAAGTGGGCGCTAACTGCCACATCGGTCCGTACGCGCGATTGCGCCCTGGCACCAGGCTGCATGACGACGTGCATATCGGCAATTTCGTCGAAGTCAAAAACAGCGAAATCGCGGCGCACAGCAAAGCCAATCATCTGAGCTACATCGGCGACAGCACGGTGGGCAGCCGCGTCAACGTCGGTGCGGGCACCATCACCTGCAATTACGACGGCGCGAACAAGCACCGCACCGTCATCGGGGACGACGTGTTCATCGGCTCGAATACGCAACTGGTCGCGCCGGTGACGGTGGGCAAGGGCGCGACCATCGGCGCCGGCTCGACCATCACCCGCGACACGCCGGAAGGCGAACTTACGCTGTCGCGCAGCAAACAGACGACCATCAAGGGATGGAAGAGGCCGATCAAGAAATAGCCGTAGGAGCCCGACCACTTCGACAAGCTCAGGACATGCTTGTCGGGCGATTGTTTATCGCGCAGCAAGCTGCGCCCCTACAAACACGGTAGGGTGGATAAAGTGCGAAGCACGTATCCACCATGCAAAACTTCAACCCCCTTAGTCCCCCTTGTCAGGGGGAAGACATCGCTCCTCCCCTGACAATGGGAGGCCGGGAGGGGTTGCTTTTCACTGGGGTATAAAAATGTGCGGAATCGTAGGTGCGGTGGCGCAACGCAATGTTGTGCCGATATTGCTGGAGGGACTGCAACGTCTGGAATACCGCGGCTATGACTCGGCTGGCCTGGTGGTGGTGCATGACGCGCAGTTAGAGCGTGTGCGCAGCATCGGGCGCGTGGCTGAACTCACCGGGAAAAGCGCGAACACCCAGGGCCTGATCGGCATTGCGCATACTCGCTGGGCGACGCACGGCGTGCCCAGTGTACGCAATGCTCACCCGCACATCAGCAAAAATCACGTCGCCGTGGTGCACAACGGCATCATCGAAAACTACGAAATATTGCGCGCCCACCTGGCCGCCGCAGGCTATGAGTTCACCTCGGACACCGACACCGAGGTCATTGCGCACTTGATCCACAGTCACTACGCACGCGGCAACTCGTTGCTGACAGCAACGCAAGCATCGCTTGCCGAACTGGTGGGCGCTTACGCCATTGGCGTGATTGCGGCGGACAATCCCGATCAACTTATTTGCGCGCGACGCGGCAGTCCGCTGCTGTTGGGCGTGGGCATCGGGGAACATTTCATCGCATCAGATGTTTCCGCGCTGTTGCCTGTGACGCGCAAAGTCGTCTATCTCGAGGAAGGCGACGTGGTTGAAGTGGGGCGACCCGGTTATCAGATATTTGATGCGGGCGGTAAACGCGTTGAGCGTGCCGTGCAAATCAGCGAGTTGAGCAACGAAAGCGTGCAGTTGGGCGAGTACCGGCATTACATGCAGAAAGAAATCCACGAGCAGCCGCAAGCATTGGCGGACACGCTCGAATCGGTGTGCAACAGCCAATCTCTGGTGCCGGGAATTTTCGGCGCGGAAGCGGCAGCCACTTTTGCCAACATCGACAGCATTCTGATTCTGGCTTGTGGAACCAGCTACCACGCCGGATTAGTGGCGCGTTTCTGGCTGGAAGAAATCGCGGGGATTCCGTGCAGCGTGGAAATCGCCAGCGAATATCGCTATCGCACCAGTGTGCCCAATCCTGAAGCGCTGGTCGCTGTCATTTCCCAGTCGGGTGAGACAGCGGACACACTGGCTGCGCTGAACCATGCCAAGGCGCTGGGGCATGGCCACACTCTTGCCATTTGTAACGTGCCGGAAAGCGCGCTGGTCAGGTTGTGCAAACTGCGGATGTTGACGCGCGCCGGGCCGGAGGTCGGCGTAGCTTCGACCAAGGCGTTCACCACGCAACTCGCCGCGTTATTTTTGTTGACGCTGGTGCTTGCCAAGCAGCGCGGACGATTGACTGAGGAACAGGAGCAACGGCATCTGCAAGAGCTGCGCCATTTACCCAGCGCGGTGCAAAAAGTGCTGGAGCTGGAACCGCATATCGCCAAACTTGCCGAGAAATTTGCCGACAAACATCATGCGCTGTTCCTGGGGCGTGGCTTGCACTATCCCATCGCGCTGGAAGGCGCGCTCAAGCTCAAGGAAATTTCCTACATTCATGCCGAAGCCTATCCGGCCGGAGAGCTGAAACACGGGCCGCTTGCGCTGGTAGATAAGGACATGCCGGTGATCTCGGTCGCGCCGAATGACGCGTTGCTGGAAAAGCTGAAATCCAACCTGCAGGAAGTGCGCGCACGCGGTGGCGAGCTGTATGTGTTTGCCGATGCGAATACGCATAT
The DNA here is from genome assembly GCA_031421015.1 of Gallionella sp. Taxonomy (GTDB): domain Bacteria; phylum Pseudomonadota; class Gammaproteobacteria; order Burkholderiales; family Gallionellaceae; genus Gallionella. Next base: position 9,862 of record JANONV010000087.1, read on the forward strand.
TCGCGCGGCGAACGGTATCCACATCATGCAAATGCCCGAACACGCGGGTTATTTAAGCCCGATTCTGCACACCATCCCGTTGCAGTTGCTGGCCTATTACGTCGCCTTGCAAAAGGGTACCGATGTAGACAAGCCGAGAAACCTCGCAAAATCGGTGACAGTCGAATGACCTTGGGTGGGGGCGGCCTCTTGGCCGCTGTAACATCTTAAAACCAACCCCCTCAATCCCCCCTTATCAGGGGAAGCTAGCTCCTCCCCTGAAAAGGGGAGGCCGGGAGGGGTTTGTTTTTTACTGAAACACAACGGAAATTTTAAAAACCGTAAATCGCCGAATGCGCGCCTGCGGCCATGAAAAACAACATCGGAATGGAAAGCATCACATTGGTGCGCGAAGCCAGGAAAGCAATGCGGCGCGCTTTGTTCTTTTCTGCATCGGTCGCCGGCTTGAGTCCGAGCACCTTTTTCTGATTCGGCCAGATCAAACCCCAGACATTAAGCAACATGATCGTGCCCAACCATGCGCCGATACCGATAGGCACATGGCCGGACTGCAAGGTAAACGCCGCAACGAATGATGGCCCCAGCAAACCCGCACCGGCAATCCAGGTCACCAAGGCCGACCAGCGGAAGTAAAACAATGCGCGCGGCGCGACATGCTTGCCGATGCCCGCTGCGGTATTATCTGCGGCTGCAGCTTTGAGCGCCGCGACTTGAACGAAGTTGAAATAATAAAGCAGGCCTATCCACATCACGCCCGCCATCAAATGCACCCAGCGCATAATTGCCGGTAAGTAATCCATTTATCTCTCCTCAAATAAAAAGTCATCCGAAATATCGGACATTAAAATTCCTAAACGAGCACTTGAACACCGAGCTTTTGAGCGACGAAGTACAACGCGACGGTTAATACGAGACCGGAAATTACCGTGCCCCACAATGAGTCCAGCGGATTTTTCATGATTTTGGATCCTTTGCTATCTGTTGAGATGAATATCGTAAAGATATTCGGCGGTTGATTTAATACCATACTGCAGTACTGGGGGAATAACTGTAAAGCATTTTAATCCCGACAGCAATAGACATTATGCCGTTGTGCCATGTTCGCCGATCTGTTTTAAAACGGCCAGACGAGCGCCGCCTTGGCGTAGCGATATTCGTAGTTTGATCCGCCACCAGTGCCGGCGCTGGTTTGAACGCCGAGAGAAAGGTCGTAGTGCCATGGGCGGTTCGGAAATGCTTCAAGCCGTATCTGCGCACCATGTACCGGTGTATTAACGCCATCAGCGGCTTGCGATCCTGTCTCGGCGTAACCGGACAGCACTCCGCGCAGCACGGCGAGATGCCGACGAAAACCAATACCAACCAGATAGTCACGGAAATTATCCGGGGAGAAATAGTTTCCGGTGTAAGGCAGGGAATTGGTATGCCGGACTGTCTTGAGATAAGTGCGGATGCCATATTCTTCCGATAGAACATAGGAAGCTTTGGCCTTCAGCAATGCGCGTTTATTCTGATCTGAAAAATTCAGGCGGCCCAGCACGCCGGCGACATTCAGGCGTGGCGTGATCTGGTAATCGAGCGCAACAGTCTGGGCAGAATAGGTCACCTGATTATTTAGACTGTTCACCGATTCGACTATGCTTTTCTCGGCGCGTATTTCGTAGTTCACAGCCTGCGCAGGCTGCCCTGAAATCTGCACGGAACCTGTGGTTGTCTCCCAATTCGGTAGCCTTAAGCTAGTCAGCGCAACCTCTCCTTTTACCGGACCCAGCGGTGACGCAAAGGTTTTTGCGCCAAAGACACTATCGCTGTTGCCGCGCATACTGAAACCAGCCGCCGCAAAATCCAATGATGACCGTTTGTAGACTATGCGATCGTAAAAGTTTTCCTCGCTCGTATAGAGCCCGATGCCGGCGGTGAGACCACTGATTCTGAAACCGTCGGAATCTTTGCTATAAGCTGCTTCGCCGGTTGCGAAGGGTTGTGCTGTCGCGGAGTTACAAAAGCTCCAGACAGCAAACAGCAAAACACAGGCTGTTGTACATCGGTTCATTTGGTGCCCCAATTTTTACGCGTACCCACAATTTCGGACAGGTAGCCAAACAAGCAGGCAGGCTGCAGGATTATTCCGTAAAGCAAGGCGTAGAACACAAAAGCGACTGGATTATTCCGGACTTTCAAGCCTTGCTCGGTAAACATTCCGGATTGTAAGGAAAACATAATATAGTTGACCACCATGGCCAGCGGGAGCACCAGCAGCGTCATCTGGCCGACCATCCAGTAGTAGCCGAACAGTGCCAATACTATTCCCGGCAGAAAGGCAAAGGTGTAGATGAAATCCAGCAAGGGGAACATCAGGTTCCACCAGATGAAGACGGTTATCATGCGGAAGTGGAACAGCAGAGGCCGGTGGTGCTTGAAGGCTTCGATCAACCCGCGTGACCAGCGCTGACGCTGACGAATGAATTGCTTGAACGTGGCGGGCGCATTGGTGAATGAACACGCGTCCTCGCAATATCCCACACGATAGCCGTGTTCGAGAATCGCCCAGGTGAGAACGATGTCTTCACCCACGCACTCGCGCCAGCCGCCGACCTCGTGCAGCACATCGGTGCGGTAGATGGAGAAAGCGCCCTGGGCCACCAGCGTGCCTTGAAACAGGCTCTGCAAACGTTTGATGGCGGCGATGCCGTGGAAATAATCCCATTCCTGGATCTTGGTGACCAGGTTGAGCCGCGAGTTGCGCACCAGCACGGCGCCGGCAACCGCTGCTGTGTTATCGGGGTCGCCGAGGTAACGCCCGACAAGGTTGGTCAGCGCGTTGGCATAGAGGTAGGAATCGGCATCCAGCGTGATCGTCAGCGCAAAGCTTACCTGCTTCAGTCCCACGTTGAGGGCGTTTGCCTTGCCGGCGTTCTTGGGCAGATCGATCACGCGCAGCCAGGGATATGACACGCTGGCCAGTTGCTTCATCGTGCCGTCGGTCGACCCGTCGTTGATCACGATGACATCGAGCTGCGCGGGATAATGCTGCAACTCGATGCTCTTCAGGGTGCTGAGTATCGAGTCTTCCTCGTTGTAGGCCGCCACCAAGATGGTGACATCGGGATAAATGGTTATGGGCTTGCGCCTTGGCCGGCGATCTAGCAGCAGCCCGGCCACCAGAAAGGCGTTCATGAAACCCGGCAGGATGGCGATGCCCATGATTATCATGATCGCGAGCGGCGCGCCGATCAATCCGGCTAATTCCGTAATCCAACGTTGCGCGATCCAGAAAGACAGCACCGCCCAGGCGGATGC
>JANONV010000088.1:0-3141 GCA_031421015.1 Gallionella sp.
TTTCAGGTCGTGGATAAGTTGCGCCAAATCTTCGATCGAATAAATATCGTGATGCGGCGGCGGGGAAATCAGCGCCACGCCCGGCACCGATGAGCGCAGGTGGGCGATGTATTCGGAAACTTTGTGGCCGGGCAACTGGCCACCTTCGCCGGGCTTGGCGCCCTGCGCCATTTTGATTTGAATTTGATCGGCGCTGTTCAGATATTCCGCCGTGACGCCAAAGCGGCCCGCCGCCACCTGCTTGATGCGGGAGCGCAGCGAATCGCCGTCCTGGAGTACCAGGTCGCGCTCGATGCGTGTCTTGCCGATAATGTCGGAGAGCTTGTCGCCGCCCTTGATCTTGGCATAGCGCGCGCGATCTTCGCCACCCTCGCCGGTGTTGGACTTGCCGCCGATGCGGTTCATCGCAATCGCCAACGTGGTGTGCGCCTCAGTTGAAATGGAACCCAATGACATCGCGCCGGTGACGAAACGCTTGACGATTTCCTTGGCCGGCTCGACTTCGTCCAGCGGCACGGCAGCACCCGCAGGCTTGAACTCAAATAGCCCGCGCAAGGTTTTCAACTTGGTGCTTTGTTCGTTGATGAGTTTGGCGTATTCCTGGTAGGTCGCGGCATTGTTGGTGCGCGTGGCATGTTGCAATTTCGCGATGGAATCCGGCGTCCACATGTGTTCTTCGCCGCGCACCCGCCATGCATATTCGCCGCCTGCTTCGAGCGCGTTGGCCAGCACCGGGTCGGCGCCGAATGCGCTGCGATGGGTGCGCACCGCCTCTTCCGCCACCACGCTTAAACCGATGCCTTCGATCTGGGTTGCCGTGCCGGTAAAATAATCGGCGACGAATTCGGCATTCAAACCGATTGCCTCAAAAATCTGCGCCCCGCAATAAGATTGGTAAGTGGAAATGCCCATCTTGGACATCACCTTCAGCAGGCCTTTGTTGATCGCTTTGATGTAACGCTTTTTGGATTCGTAAACCCGAGCCTCGCGCAGCGAGCCTGCGTCCCTCTCTCCCAACGGGGGAGAGTTAGGAGAGGGGGCGGGGGAGTACTCAACCATCGCCGCAATCGTTTCATACGCCAGCCATGGACACACCGCTTCCGCTCCATATCCCGCCAGCAAGGCAAAGTGATGCACCTCGCGCACCGAGCCGGTATCCACCACCAAACCGGTGCTGGTGCGCAGCCCGGCGTGTACCAAGTGATGATGCACTTTGGAACACGCCACCAGCGCGGGAATCGCCACGCGCTTGGCCGACATCGCGCGATCCGACAGGATCAACACGTTGTAACCATCGGCCACGGCCTGGTCAGCTGCAACGCACAATGCCTGCAATGCTTTTTCGCAACCCGCCGCGCCTTGTGTAAGCGGATAGGTTATATCCAGCACCAGCGAACGATAACGTCCCTGCGTGAGCTCAGCGATGTTGCGCAATTTTGCGATGTCGTCATTCGACAGCACCGGTTGATGCACTTCCAGGCGCAGCGTTGGATTTTTTTCTTCGATACCGAGCAAATTAGGTTTGGGGCCGATAAACGAAGTCAGCGACATGACGATTTCTTCGCGTATCGGATCTATCGGCGGGTTGGTCACCTGCGCGAACAACTGTTGGAAGTAATCGTAAAACGAGCGGTTCTTGTTCGACAACACCGCCAGGGCAGCATCCGTCCCCATCGAGCCGGTCGGCTCTTCACCGGCGTTGACCATCGGCGCCAAAATGAATTTCAAATCTTCCTGTGTATAACCGAACGCTTGTTGGGTATCCAGCAGCGTGGCATTCAATTTCGGCTTGAATGCCACCTCCGGCAAGTCGCCCAAAAAATAGCGTGATTTTGCTATCCACTGCCGATACGGTTTGGCGGTGGCGAGTTGTTGCTTGAGTTCGGCGTCATCCACGATGCGCCCGGCTTGCATGTCTATCAAAAACATTTTGCCGGGTTGCAGACGCCATTTCTTGACGATCTTGTGCTGCGGAATATCCAGCACGCCCATCTCGGAAGCCATCAACACCAGATCATCATCGGTGATCAAATAGCGCGCCGGACGCAGGCCGTTGCGATCCAGCGTTGCGCCTATCATGCGGCCATCGGTGAACGCCACGGCGGCCGGGCCGTCCCACGGCTCCATCAATGCCGCGTGGTATTCGTAGAACGCGCGGCGTTCCTCGTCCATGAGCGGATTGCCCGCCCATGCTTCGGGGATCAACAACATCATCGCGTGCGGCAGCGAATAGCCGCCCGCCACCAGCAATTCCAGCGCGTTGTCGAAACAAGCCGAGTCGGACTGGTCATCAACAATTAACGGCCAGAGTTTTTCCAGGTCATCGCCGAGTAATTTCGACGACATCGCCGCATGGCGTGCCGCCATCCAGTTGACATTGCCGCGCACGGTATTGATTTCGCCGTTGTGCGCGATCATGCGATAAGGATGCGCGCGATCCCAGGTGGGGAAGGTGTTGGTGGAAAAACGTTGATGCACCAGCGCCAGCGCGCTGACCACGCTGCTATCCTGCAAATCAAGGTAATACGCGCCGACCTGATCGGCCAGCAACATGCCTTTATAGACGATGGTGCGCGAGGATAGCGAAGGGATGTAGAAGCCTTTACATGCGGGCAGGATGCCCGCGCTCCCATTGCGCACCGCGTGTTCTATGGTCTTGCGGATCACGAACAACTTGCGCTCGAACGCATCGGCATCGGAATTGACCTTGCCGAGCGCGATGAACACCTGGCGTATCACCGGCTCGACTTTTTTGACACTCTCGCCCAGCCCGCTGCTATTCACCGGCACATCGCGCCAACCCAACAATTTCTGCCCTTCGGCGGCGATCTTGTCTGCGATGATTTGCTCGCATTTTTTTCGCGCCGCCGCATCGCGTGGCAGGAACAGCATGCCCACGCCGTAGCTGCCCAGCACCGGCAATGCCATGCCTAGCGCAGCGCACTGTGCGCGCAAAAATGCATCGGGAATCTGCAACAAAATCCCCGCGCCATCACCGGCCAGCGGATCGGCCCCCACCGCACCGCGATGGGTCAAATTTTTCAGGATCAGCAAACCTTGGCGCACCATGTCATGGCTGGGCTTGCCTTTGATATGCGCGACAAAACCCACGCCACACGCATCGTGCTCGTTGCGCGGATC
>JANONV010000089.1:0-6145 GCA_031421015.1 Gallionella sp.
CTGTGCCACCCAGACCGACCAGGTCAAGGCGTTGGGCCAGAAACTTCGCGTCAACGGCACACCGAATCTGATTTTCGCCAATGGAATCCAGGTTCCGGGTTATTTGCCTGCGGTAGAGCTGGAAAAGAATTTGAACGAGCCAGATAAAAAATAGGACAAGAAATAGAGATCGGCATAGGTTCAAGCGGAATATTGCCTGAACAACATTTATACCCTGCCAACCAACTGGATGCACGCATGCCCGACCAACAACCGAATACCGTGCCCTACACCGGCCCGCTGGCCGGGATCAGCAATCGCCGCGATTTCGACGTTAGATTCGCCGACTTGTTATCCATCTCAAAACGCGTCCACAGCGAGATGTCGGTATTGATAATCGACTTGGACCACCTCAGGCAATTCAATGAGCGATATGGGCACTCAGCGGGAGATGAGTGTCTGCGCAGGGTGGGCGATTGCGTCGCAAAATCATTTGCGCGAGCGTCGGATTGCGTGGTGCGCTAAGGCGGCGAGGAGTTTGCCGTCGTGTCACTCGCGTCCAATATCGAAGATCTGCGCCATCACGCGCAAAAACTTTGCGAACAGGTGCGCGTGCTCAGCATCCCGCACAGCGATTCCCCGCATGGAGTGGTCACTATCAGCATCGGCGGCATTCACCGTCTGCCGAATCGGGATACCACGGAAGAAGAACTCATCGCACTGGCCAACCAGCAGTTGCTTGCTGCCAAGCACGGCGGGCGTGATTGCGTGCATATCGCCGGTTAAGAACCAGCCAACCCTTCCGGAAAACTACGGACCAAGCGCCGGTTCTGCGCCCTTGGGAAACAACACCCACATCTGACCGCTCTGTTTCATGCGTCCCGCCTGAGCTCCGGCCAGCTCGCCATAACCCCAGAAAAAATCGCCGCGCACCGCACCCCTGATCGCGCCGCCGGTATCCTGCGCCAGCATCAGGCGGTTCAGCGGTTCGGCGGTGTTGGGATAGGTGGTGGACAGAAACACCGGCGCGCCGAGCGGGATGGTGCGCGCGTCCACTGCCAGACTGTATTCATTGGTCAGCGGCACGCCCAAGGCGCCCAGCGGAGCGGTTAATTCATTGGGCAATTCGCGAAAGAACACGTAACTTGGGTTCTGTTCCAGCAGGCTGACAAGTTTTTCGGGATTTTTCTCCGCCCACAGCTTGATGTTCTGCATCGAGGACTGTTCGAGTTTAAACGCGCCCATTTGAACCAGTTTCGTGCCGATAGAGGTGTAAGGGTGGCCGTTCTGCTCGGCATAACCGATTTTCACCACGCTGCCGTCGGGCAATTCGATGCGCCCCGAGCCCTGAATTTGCAGGAAGAACAGTTCGACCGCGTTGTCCACCCAGAATAACTCGCGTCCCTGCAGAGGGGCTTTCCCGTTATCGATCTCGCCCCGATTGTAATAAGGCACGATGCGACTGCCTTGCAGGCGTCCGCGCAAACGCATATCTTTCAGTTGCGGATACACCTCGCTCAGATCGATGGTCAGCAAATCATCCGGCACGCCATACAGCGGATAGCGAAAGTGGGCGGTCTTGACCCGGCTGCCATAAAGCTTGGGTTCGTAGTAGCCGGTGATCAACCCCTGCGAAGAACCATCGGGATTGAACACCTGGTAGGGTGTAAAACCTTCCTCAAAAAAAGTGCGTAACGAGGTATTGTCCGGCTGTGTCAATTCATTGGCGCGCACACAAATTGGCTGCCAACTCGGCTTGTTCTTCAGCGCGCTGCAGCTTTGCCAAAAGGCCAGCCAGGTCGGCTGCAAATCTATCGTCTGCCAATCCGGCAGCATCTCCCATTTGCTTACCGCAAAGGGTGCGTAGGGCTGAGCCTCCACGGAGAGAGGCACGGCGGGCGGCGCGGCGAGCGCCTTTGGCGGCACAACGGATGGCTTGGGCGGCGTGGCACAGGCGGCAAGAAAAACAAGCAGCAGGGGCGCCGCGTGCTGCGCCCTCACCATGGGCCATTTAATGCAATACACGCGGCACACTCAACACGAATTGCGGAATCTCGACTTCGAACTGCGTGCCGTCGTCAGCCTGCATCTGGTAACTGCCGCTCATCGTGCCGACCTGCGTGGTCAGCACCGTGCCGCTGGTATATTCGAAACTCTGGCTCGGTTTGAGCAAGGGCTGTTCGCCCACCACGCCCTGCCCGCGCACTTCCTGCACATGATTATGGGCGTCTGTAATGACCCAATGACGGCTGATGAGCTTAGCGGGCATGCGCCCGAGATTGGTGATGGTGATGGTGTAAGAGAACACGAAACGGTTGCCCGCCTCATCGGATTGCTCCGGCAGGTAATTAACCTGGGTTTGTATCACGACGCCATGTTGATCGATTTCTTCCATGGGTGGCATTTGAACCGATTTTCGCTGGCATCGCAAGGGTTTCGCAATGCGGGGATGACGAATTAATCTGCGTTTCCCTAACAGCTTATCGAAATTCGTCGCGAGTGAAGATTAGGCAAGGCGGAAAGCGGCGAAGAACCGGAGTGTATAGGCTATTTGCCGCTTTGCGGCCCCGGATTTTGAGCCGCTTGCCAACGCCGCATCTTCAAGCGCAGCAGAATTTCAACAAACTGCTAACCGACACTACCAAAGTTCTTGTCGATAGCTCCTGGTGGCACCTGAAGCCCTGCGATACGGCAACCTTGCGCCACTGGTCCGCCGGGGAACAGCAGATAAAGACCTTTGAGACCGCCCTTAACATGAAATCTTTCATCGAGCGCGTCATGCAACACACGCATATTGGTAGACATGTCTTCGTGCTGGGCAAAATACTTTTGCAGGGCGCGCAGTGCATCCCAATGATCTTCGCTGAGTTCCAACCCTTCCTGCTGTGCTGTCTGTATTGCGATTGCTGGTGTCCATGCAGGCGGCGCATGAGGAAAGTCCGGGGTTATTCCTGAATCGTTATTGGCTACAGTGATGGTTTCCTTTAGACTCATGATTTTATCCTCCGAGAATCGATTACGTAGCGGGATGTACCCTAAATTAGCTTCCACCTAAAAAACAGTTTAGAGATACCCTTTACAGCGCAGTCAGAAATTAAGGCTACAGACGGAGCAGCGCCAGATGGGTAGGGTGGATAAGTGTAGCGCATCCACCAACGTGGGCTGGTGGATGCGCTGCGCTTATCCACCCTACAATTGTCGTCTTGATTTCCGACTGCTGAGTAAACGTCTCAGTATCGCAATTCTTTGCACGTCGAGGCCCATCAGATCGTCAGCCGCTCAAGAATTGAATCCGATTCCAGCGCCTTTCGTTTAATAATTTGTTTATTAAGGAGCAACCAGGCATGAAAGCTATACATAACGACATAAGTCTACTGCGCGAATCTGATGCGGGTCGGTGCGGTGCTCGGAATCCGGGGTCGCGTAGCGACAAACTAACTGTACACTCCGGCTCCTGCGCTCCGCTCCGACCCACCTCAAATCCGCTCGCCAAGACTTCTGTCGCTATGTATAAAATCACCGTTTGTGTTTGGCTGTTTCTTTTTGGAGCATTCGGATATGTGTATGCGGCAACGGATTCTTCGCCCAAAGTTGAGGCAGTAAAAACGTATCTGTTGAATGGCAAGGGGGATTATCCCGAAGTGTTCGGCGACAAGCCATATCGTATGCGGGTCAACAATACGATTGTGGCTGACATCGACGGGGATGGCGAGGAAGAGGTGGTGCTTCATGTTACCCCCCACTTTCTCCAGTCGCCGACGATCATCATCTTCAAGGTGGCTAAGGATCTTGAAGTCCGCCGCGTCATCGAGGGGCTGGCTCCGGGACCGCTGGTATCGCCTTCGGGCAATTTTCTGGATAGTCATACTCTGGGAGAGGCCGTTGATTTGACGATTGGTAAAGGCCAGAGTGATCCCGAGAAACGCAGAGAGGTCGCCAGATTGGCTCTGGAAAAGATGGGCGGTGTTGTCGAGTACCTGAATTTTATCCACATGGATGGCCGTAAGGGCAAAGGCTCTTATGTAGATATGACGAACCTGGCAAAACTTCCCACCAGGGAGACTTGTGAAAATTTCGAGTTCTCTATGCCTGATGAAGTTGCCGTTAGGCTGAACAATGATGGCAGGGGAAACTACCTGCTCGCGCGGGTAGGCAAGTCCGTCTACTCTTACAAAATACACAAAATTCGCGACGACGGTTTTCTGGACAAGACGCTTACTGTAATTCCCAAAAAGTAAACGCAGTGATCAAAGGTTCCAAGTGATCAAAGGTTCCATGCTCGCATTGTTCGAGATAATGCATAATCGGTAAACTTTTTTATCCGCACAGCGCCATGGTTCGACTCGACAAAGCATTGCATGCATGGGGAACACCCGATTTTGAGGCCGTCCTCAAACAGGAAATCGCGCAATTGCGCGCCGACCAACTACCCCTGCAACAGGGATTGTCAACCGGCAACTATGTCACCGCTGAGCCAGTTTCCGTGATGATCAACAGTGTTGCCGAGATGGAAAATATTATCCGCGTACGGGCGGGGATTTTTTATCAGGGGGTGCTCGGTGGTTGCAGCTGTGCGGACGACCCTACCCCCATCAGTGAAAGCAATGAGTACTGTGAAGTGCAGTTGGATATTGACAAAACAACCGCAGAAACTGCGGTCACGCTTATATCGGGGTGATGGTTGCGACAATTATACATAGCGGGCACCTCTAAAAATCCAAACTCCGTCGCGATGCTGCGTTGCGCAAAAAATTTTAACGCTTACATATCATACATATGCGGCGCGCTAAAATTTTTTCGCGCCTTGCCTGGCTTAGGATTTTGAATTTTTAGAGGTGCCCTAGCGACATAAATCTACTCCGCGACCCCGCCCCGGAGTCGCACATAACCCATGACTTGGTTGGCGTAGTTTGCCAACTTAGTCAGATGGCTAGTTGTTTCATCAGTAGATTTATGTCGCTATGTATAGCAGGCAATTTCACACTCCCGGCCAGTGAGGGCTGCGAGGATTGTTGGATTTGAGGGGTAGTGAGGGTGATTGGATTAAGGTCTTGAGTTAACTTTTCCCCAGCAACTCGAAATCCACTACCGGCCTTCTTCTCTCTTGATCTGCTGGTAGCGCAGCTTGGCTGCGTGATCATCGCGTGCAGTATCTATTTCACGCATGACGGAACGCACGTCAGCCTGCTTTTCGCTTTGCTGAAAGCGGCCAGTCAACGGTGTGTCGGGAAGCAGCTCGCCGCGCTGGTACAGCGCCCATATTTCCTTGCCGTACCGGGTGGCTTGCAGTTCGGGGGCAAATTGGCCGAAGTACACAGCCAGATTTTCGACGTCCCGCTCCAGCATGCGGCTGGCATTGTTGTTCGCGGCTGCATCCACCGCTTGCGGCAAGTCAATGATGACCGGCCCTTTGCTGTCGACGAGTATGTTGAACTCGGACAGGTCGCCGTGGACGATGCCTGCGCACAGCATCAGCACGACTTGCCTGATCAGTGTGGCGTGAAATTCCCGCGCCTGTTCTTGCGTGAGCTCCAGGTCGTTGAGCCTGGGGGCAGGCTCGCCATTTTCGTCCGACACCAGCTCCATCAGCAGCACGCCCTCGTAAAAGCCATAGGGGTGCGGTACACGCACACCCGCAGCGGCGAGTTTGTACAAGGCGTCAACCTCGGCGTGTTGCCAAGCCGCTTCCTGCTCTTTGCGCCCATAGCGAGAGCCTTTTTCCATCGCACGTGCCTGGCGGCTGTTCTTCACCTTGCGGCCTTCAGTGTAGTGAACCGCCTGATGGAAGCCGCGCTGGTTGGCTTCCTTGTAAACCTTTGCGCAACGAATCTCGTCGCCGCACCGGACGACATAGACCATCGCCTCTTTTCCGCTCATAAGCTGACGCACGACCATGTCTACGAGGCCGTCTTCGACGAGTGGTTCGATTCTTTTGGGGGTTTTCATAAGGTGATAACGCGTATAATTCCATTTCCCCATCAATAGTGCAATATCGTGGGGTGTATTGCTTACGTAGGGTGCGCTTGCGCACCCTACAAAATTATTGTCGTTTTGGAATAGAATTGGAATAACTTGGCTGGCAAAAGGTAAATGGCCTAATTATTTTCAAGAAGACGCGCTGGGCGAATTCAGAAAAGAAGTATTTTAAATCCCATCAGTATCAAAA
>JANONV010000090.1:0-12589 GCA_031421015.1 Gallionella sp.
ATGACGCAGTGGGTATCGCGCGCATCAACGTGGCGACTTATCAGGCGGTGTCAGGTACAGGTAAAGAGGCCATCGAGGAGCTGGCAGCGCAAACCCGCGCGCTGTTCAATCATCAGGACGTCGAATCCGAGGTGTATCCGAAGCGCATCGCATTCAACGTGCTGCCGCAAATTGACGTGTTCATGGAAAACGGTTACACCAAAGAAGAAATGAAGATGGTGTGGGAAACCCGGAAGATCATGGAGGACGATTCCATCCAGGTGAACCCGACCGCAGTTCGTGTGCCGGTGTTCTACGGACATTCCGAAGCGGTGCATATCGAGACCCGCAAGAAGATCACCGCCAATGAGGCGCGCGCCTTGCTGGAAAAGGCGCCGGGCGTGATCGTGATGGACATGCGCGAACCGGGCGGCTACCCCACACCGATCGACGCGGCCGGCAACGACGCGACTTATGTCGGGCGCATCCGTGAGGATGTTTCGCACCCATTGGGCCTGGATCTGTGGGTGGTAAGCGACAATGTGCGCAAGGGCGCGGCGTTGAATAGTGTGCAGATCGCAGAAATTTTAATTGCGAAATATCTCGGTTAAGACATAATGCGCAGCAATTTATTAGCTTGTGCTGATAACCCTATGATGTTATTTTACATTTGTTGTCCGCTAAAATAGGGGTCTGCTAAACAAGGTGAGGTTATTGGCGTGCGAAAATCAATATTAAACCCGTATAATCCATCAGGCCGTTCGTTCATTGCCGGAACCCGATTTATCGGGCGAATAGTCACGGTTAATCGCCCGATGAATCGGACTCTTGCAACGGCATTTTCCCGTAATGGATTATCCGGGTTAAAACTGCTTTGGGCTGTTGCCGCTTTGATGCTGTGCACGACTGTTTCCGCCGTGGGTATGGGTGGGATAAATGTGGCTTCCGCTCTGGGGCAGCCGCTTAAGGCCGATATTGACTTGCTGGCAGTCAGCAAGGCTGAGAAATCCAGTCTGGTGGCTCGCCTGGCCTCGCCCGATGCCTATAAGAGTGCAGGGTTGGAATATCCCTTCGGCAACAAATTCAAATTTCAGATCGAGAGTCGCGCGGATGGTGAACCGTACCTTACGGTGAGCAGCGCGCAACCGATCAACGATCCTTTTGTGACCATGCTGGTCGAGCTGACGTGGGCTTCCGGCAAGCTGCTACGCGAATACACTTTCCTGCTCGACCCAATCGGTTACGTCCCCGCACAACCCGCACAAGCTGCAGTGCGAGTCGTCGCACCAGCAGTGCAAGTAGCCGCTTCGGAAGTGCCGGCCGCGTCGGTAGAAACCGCACCCGCATCGGAAGTGCCGATTGTGACGGTAGAAACCCTGGCCGCATCGGAAGCGCCAGCCGCGCCGGCAGAAGCCACCGCAAAACCTGCCGTGGTTGAACCCATGACCGGGAGTGTCACTACGGGCAGCATCGCCATACCGGCGAATAAGGAGTGGCTGGTGGTCAAGCGCGGCGACACGATGACCAAGATCGCGGCACAATACAAACTGGCTGACATCAGCCTGGAGCGTATGCTGGTTGCGCTGTACCGCGCCAATGTCGATGAATTCGACGGCAAGAACATGAACCGCATCAGGGCCGGGAAGATACTGCAATTGCCCACGCAGGCGGAGCTGGAGAGCGTGACACAGCCCGTTGCGAAAAAAGAGATCCGTGCCCAGGCAGCCGACTGGAATGTCTATCGGCAAAAGCTGGCCAGCGCCGCTGCGGTCAGCAGAGAGTCACAGCCTGCTCAGCAAGTTGCCACCGGCAAGATCAGCAGTTCGGTCACCGACCAGGCTCCGGTTGCCAAAGAGTCCGCCAAGGAAGTGTTGAAACTATCCAAGGGCGAAGCTCCGGGAGATCGGGCCGCGACTGGGGCTGGTGGAACGGCAGTATCCGCACAAGACCAGAAGAAAGCAGCGCAGGATAAAAAGAATGCTGCGCAGGAAGAGGCTATCGCAACAGCCAAGTCCGCCAAGGAAGAGCAAATGCGCACCGCCATGCTGGAACACAATATCAAGGCCATGGAGGAGGTCGCCAAATTGAAAGCTGAGTTGGCGCAAGCCCAGGCCAAAACTCAAGCTCAAGCTCCAGTCGAAGTGGCATCCAAGGTTGTCGTGGCTACGCCACTCGCTGTTGCCAAGCCCGAGTCCAAGCCGGCACCGGTCAATCAGGAGCCATCTCTGGTCGATCAGATGCGGGATTTGCTCAATCAGATCTTGGGCGAGCCGCTCTATCTGGCCGGCGCTGCGGCGGCATTGCTTATTTTGGGCGGCTTGGCGCTTATGCTACAGAGGCGAAAAAAAAAACCTTTCTTTGACGATGCGGGAGAATCGGATTTAGCCGGAACTTCTGGAGATGCCGGTTCGATGAGCGGTCGCATGACCGCGCCGGTCGAGCCTTCCCCCGATACTGGAGATTTCACCCGCCTGCCGGGCGATAGGGCTGAAGCGCCTTCCCAGACGGACAACGTTGATCCGATCAGCGAGGCAGACCTTTTCCTGAGCTTTGGACGTGATGCGCAGGCGGAGGAAATACTCAAGGAAGCGCTGAAAAGCACGCCGAAGAAGCACCAGATACATCTTAAATTGCTGGGCATTTATGCCAACCGCAAGGATGTAAATTCTTTCTCGGCCATCGCGCGCACGCTACAGGATTCCGGTGATGAATATGCATGGCAAGAGGCGGTCGCAATGGGACGCGCACTGGAGCCGAATAATCCGATGTATGGCGGCGCTGGCAGCAAGGAAAATATTGGCGCGGCTCAACAAACGACGGTTCTAAATGCAACACCGGCATCTGCCGATACGCCGGCGAAACAGGCACCCGGCCTTGATTTTGATTTTGATCTGGGCGCGCTAACTGGAAAAGCGGCCCCGTCTCCGGAGCAGAATTTTTTGGGTGATGCGGGCAAGACTGTGATTTTGTCGGCGGGAGACATGGCTGTCATGCAGCAACCGACGACGATGGATTTTGATGTTACTGCTGCCAGCCCCGCTATTAATTTGGACGAACTGATTTTCGATGTGACGGGCAGCCGTCCAGCCATGCCAGCGGCACAGCCGGAAGTCAGCAAGCCTGCACCAGTTGACGATGGCGCAATGGAATTCACCATTGATTTCCCGGTTAAAGATATAGTTGGGAAGCCCGCGCCTGCAGCGCAAGCCGCTGAAATCGGTTTGGCCGGCATCAGCCTGAACTTCGAGGATGCCGCAGCGCCAAGCTCATCGTCAGCGGAAGTCAGAGACGACCACTGGCAGGAAGTTGCAACAAAACTCGATTTGGCCAAGGCTTATCAGGAAATGGGTGACGCCGATGGTGTGCGTGAAATCCTTGCGGAAGTTTTGAATGAGGGTGATGCCGAGCAACAAGAAGCCGCGAAGACCATGCTTAAGCAACTCGGCTAATTTTAGAGGACTGAGCCGCAAGTGGCGCAGCGGTTTTTACTCAGTCCCGAGTCCTCGCGCCTCAGTCCTTTTTTCGCCGCTCATTGGAGCAAGCAGTGAAATTCCATCCCGCTGCGCAAATCATGACCTGGTGCTTGCTGGTTGCAACGATGCAGGCACTGGCTTTTGGCACATTACTGATTACAGCCGGTTTGATCCTGCTCTGTGCGCTGGTGATATCCGGACACAAATTCATCCAATTATTGCGCCGCACCCGCTGGATCATGTTGTCGTTATTGCTGGTCTACGCATACAGCACGCCCGGACAACCGCTGCTGGATGCGTTCGGCATGTATGGCCCGACTCGCGAAGGCTTGACCGATGGCGTGCTGCAACTCACCCGGTTGCTGGCTGCTTTGGCCGGATTGGCAATCCTGCTGGATCGCCTGCATCGGCAACAGTTGATCGCCGGACTCTATACTTTGTTTGCGCCTTTGCAATGGGTGGGGCTATCGCGCGAACGGTTCGCAGTGCGTTTGGCGTTGACGCTGCATTATGCCGAAGTCGCGATGTTGCGCGCAACAGAGGACAGAGGACAGAGAACAGAGAACAGAGGTTTTGTTGCCGCTACGCGGCAATCTTTTAAAAAAGCGCGGCGCAGCCGCACAACATTCTGTCCTCTGTCCTCTGCCCTCTGTCATCTGATTGAGGATAGGGGACAGAGGACAGAGGACAGGGGACAGATGGATTTACCATTGAGTCGTTTTGCTGTTGCCGATGCGCTGTTGCTGAGTGGCTCGTTGCTGGTGTTGTGGTTGGCGGTGCGATGAGGATCGCGCTCGGTGTGGAATACGATGGCCGTCCGTATTGCGGTTGGCAGAGCCAGACTGACGGGCAGACCGTGCAAGACACGCTGCAACTTGCCCTGAGCCGGATTGCCTGCGAACCGATCTCGATCATTGCGGCGGGACGCACCGATACCGGCGTACACGCGCTGGCGCAGGTGGCGCATTTCGACACTCAGGCCGAACGTCCGCTGACCGCATGGGTGCGCGGCGTGAACGCCTTGCTGCCGGACAGCGTCGCAGTGCACTGGGCGCATCCGGTGCCGGATGAATTCCACGCGCGCTTTTCCGCACACGGACGCAGTTACCGTTATCTGCTGGTCAATCGCACCACGCGCCCTGCCATCCAAGCCGGCAAGGTCGGCTGGTTTCACGCGCCGCTGGATGTGGCGGCGATGCAGGCTGCGGCGCAATCTCTGCTGGGTGAGCACGATTTCAGCGCGTTCCGCGCGGCACAATGCCAGGCGAAATCACCGGTCAAACATTTGCATCGGCTCGATATATGCCGACAGGGCGAGATGCTGATTTTTGATTTAAGTGCCGATGCGTTCCTGCACCACATGGTGCGCAACATTGTCGGTTGCCTGGTGTATGTCGGCAAGGGCAAGTATCCGCCGGACTGGCTGGCTGAAGTGCTGGCTAGCCGTGAACGCAGCCGCGCGGCGCCGACCTTTGCGCCGGATGGCTTATACTTGCGCCGTATTCAATATGAAGGGAAGTGGGGATTGCCACAGTCAGATGACAGAGGAGTTGGAATTGAAAATTGAGGGAAAGCTAACCCCCTCCATGCCCCCTCGCTTTGCTCTCCCCCTTGTCAGGGGAGAGAAAAGCGGCTCGCCCCTGACAAGGGGGGCTGGGGGGGTTAGGGTTTTGTTTGCTCCTTATTCCTTTATGGTGGAGTTGCTGTGACGCGCGTCAAGATTTGCGGTATCACGCGCGTGCAAGACGCGCTGGCCGCCGCTGACAGCGGCGCGGATGCCATCGGGCTGGTGTTCTATGAACGCAGCCCGCGCCATGTCAGCATCGCGCAAGCCGCGCATCTGGCTGGCGCGCTGCCGCCGTTCGTGACCGTGGTCGGACTGTTCGTGAATGCCGAAGCCGCTTTTGTGCGCGAGGTGTTGGCAAGCGTGCCACTTGATTTGCTGCAATTTCATGGCGATGAAACTCAGGAGTTTTGCGCGCAATTCGGCAAACCTTATCTCAAAGCGATCCGCGTAAAAGCCGGGGTGGATTTGCTACAATGCGCGTCCGATTTTCGCAGTGCCAAAGGATTGCTGCTGGATGCCCATGTGGACGGCGTGCCGGGCGGCACCGGAACAAGTTTCGACTGGACATTGATCCCAAAACGATTGCCGTTGCCGGTGATACTGTCCGGCGGTTTGGCTGCAGGAAATGTCGCGGCAGCAATCAAACAAGTGCGACCCTACGCGGCGGATGTTTCCAGTGGTGTAGAGGTGGGCAAAGGAATCAAGGACGCGGCGAAGATCGCCGCGTTCATCAACGAGGTTAACAACATTGACTTACAATTATCCCGATAGCAGCGGCCACTTCGGTCCCTACGGCGGCATCTATGTCGCCGAGACGCTGATGGGTGCGCTGGAAGAGTTGAACGCGGCTTATGAAAAATATCGCTACGACCCAGAGTTTGTCGCCGAGCTGAATTACGACCTGAAACATTTCGTCGGTCGTCCCAGCCCGATCTATCACGCCAAGCGCTGGTCGCAACAACTCGGCGGGGCTCTAATATTTTTAAAACGCGAAGATCTCAACCATACCGGCGCGCACAAGGTGAACAACACTGTCGGCCAGGCCTTGCTGGCCAAACGCATGGGCAAGCCGCGCGTGATCGCCGAGACCGGCGCGGGCCAGCACGGTGTGGCGACCGCGACCGTGGCGGCGCGTTACGGCATGGAATGCGTGGTGTACATGGGCTCGGAAGACATCAAGCGTCAAGCGCAGAATGTGTATCGCATGAAGCTGCTCGGCGCGACCGTGGTGCCGGTGGAAAGCGGCTCCAAAACGCTCAAGGACGCGCTGAACGAAGCGATGCGCGACTGGGTGACCAACGTCGAGAACACCTTCTACATCATCGGCACGGTGGCCGGGCCGCATCCGTATCCGATGATGGTGCGCGATTTCAATTCCATCGTCGGCAAGGAATGCGTGGTGCAAATGCCGGAGTTGGCGGGTCGTCAGCCGGATGCGGTGATCGCTTGCGTCGGCGGCGGCTCCAACGCGATGGGCGTGTTTTACTCCTACATCGATATGCCGGGTGTGAAGCTGATCGGCGTGGAAGCGGGCGGGCACGGCATCGCCAGCGGATCACACGCCGCGCCGCTGACCACCAACAGTCCGGTGGGCGTGCTGCACGGCAACCGCACTTACCTGATGCAGGATGCGGATGGCCAGATCATCGAGACGCATTCCATTTCAGCCGGGCTGGATTACCCCGGCGTCGGTCCGGAACACAGTTGGCTGAAAGACAGCGGGCGCGCGGAATATGTGGCGATCAACGACGACGAAGCGCTGCGCGCTTTTCACGACCTGTGCCATCTGGAAGGCATCATCCCCGCGCTGGAATCCAGCCACGCGCTGGCGCACGCCGCGAAAATCGCGCCAGATATGGGCAAGGATAAAGTGCTGCTGGTGAATCTGTCCGGACGCGGCGACAAGGACATGGCGACGGTGGCGCGCGCGTCGGGGATTACATTCTGAAATGAGCAGCATGACAAATTATTGTTCCAGTCGTAGGGTGGATAAAGACGCGCAGCGGCGTATCCACCGATCAAATGGTGGATACGTGCCTGGCGGCACTTTATCCACCCTACCGGCTTAGGATTATCATGTCACGAATTCAAACCACTTTCGACAAGCTCAAGCAACACCAGCGCAAGGCGTTGATCCCGTTTTTCACTGCCGGTGATCCGCATCCGAAATTCACTGTGCCGCTGTTGCATGCCTTGGTGGAGGCTGGGGCTGATGTGATCGAGCTGGGCGTGCCGTTCTCTGATCCGATGGCGGACGGTCCGACCATACAGCGGGCTTCCGAACGTGCGCTCAAACATCATGTCGGACTGCATCACGTGTTGGACATGGTCGCCGAATTCCGCCGCAGCGATGCTGGTACGCCCATCGTGCTGATGGGTTATGGCAATCCGATCGAAGCGATGGGCTGGGAGACGTTTGCCAGGCGCTGCTCAGAGGCGGGCGTGGACGGTGTGCTGACCGTAGATTTTCCGCCGGAAGAAAGTCACGAGGCGTTCGCGCATCTGACCAAACATGGCATCGATCCGATCTTTTTGCTCGCGCCGACCAGCTCTGATGCGCGTGTGGAACGCGTTGCCAAGCAAGCGCGCGGTTATGTGTATTATGTGTCGCTGAAAGGCGTGACCGGCGCGGGGCATCTGGACCTGTCCGCGATTGCACAGAAAATTCCGCAGCTGCGCAAGCACATCAAACTGCCCATCGGTGTCGGCTTCGGCATACGCGATGCGGCTACCGCGCTGGCCGTGGCGAAGCTGTGCGACGGCGTGGTGGTGGGCAGCCGCATCGTGCAGGAGATCGAAAACTCGGCTGAAAAGAACGTCATCGCCAACGTGAGCAAACTGGTCAAGGAATTAAGGCTGGCTGTCGATAAAGCCTGAACAAGCTTGTCCGCAGATAAAAAAGAATTTATAGGAGAGCGCCATGAGCTGGTTCCAGAAATTATTGCCGCCAAAAATAAAACGCCGCGAAGGCGACGCCAAGAAGAATGTGCCGGAAGGCCTATGGCACAAATGCCCGTCCTGCCAGGCGGTGTTGTATTACTCCGATCTGGAACAAAATCAAAGCGTCTGTCCGAAATGCAACCATCATCACCGCATCACGGCGCGCATTCGCCTGGACTCGTTGCTGGATGGCGAAGGCCGCTTCGAGATCGGCGCGGAAGTGCTGCCGGTGGATACGCTCAAATTCAGGGACAGCAAACGTTACTCGGACCGCCTTATAGATTCCAAGAAAAACACCGATGAAGACGACGCGCTGGTGGTGATGCAGGGCAGCATTCACGCGCAGCCGGTGGTGGCTGCCGCATTCGAATTCGGCTTCATGGGCGGCTCGATGGGCTCGGTGGTGGGCGAGCGTTTCGTGCGCGGCGTGCAAGCCGCGCTGGAGCAAAAATGCCCGTTCATCTGCTTTGCCGCCAGCGGCGGCGCGCGCATGCAGGAAGGTTTGCTGTCGCTGATGCAGATGGCGAAAACCTGCGCCGCGTTGACGCAACTCAGCCAGGAAAAACTGCCGTTCATCTCGGTGCTGACCGACCCGACCATGGGCGGCGTGTCCGCCAGCTTCGCCTTCCTGGGCGACGTGGTGATCGCCGAACCCGGCGCGCTGATCGGCTTCGCCGGCGCGCGCGTGATTCAGCAGACGGTGCGCGAGACTCTTCCGGAGGGTTTCCAGCGCGCGGAGTTTTTGCTCGAACACGGCGCGGTGGACATGATCATCGACCGGCGTGAGATGAAGAATCAATTGGCGACGCTGATTGCGCTGCTGACCAAGCAGTCGGCGGTGGCGGAGATTGAGGCGGCCTGACGCAAAGAGTTGCAGTGCGTAGGGTGCGCCATGCGCACCATGGTGCGTGAAACGCACCCTACAAAAACTACCAAACTACATGCCAAACACTTTAGCTGACTGGCTAACCTATCTCGAAACCCTGCACCCCAAAACCATCGCGCTCGGCCTTGAGCGCGTGGCGCAAGTCAAGCAGCGGCTGAATCTTCAACCGGATTTCCCTGTCATCGTGGTCGGCGGCACCAACGGCAAGGGTTCGGTGTGCGCGATGCTGGAATCCATACTGCACGCCGCAGGATACCGCGTCGGCTGCTATACCTCGCCGCATCTGCTGCACTACAACGAGCGCGTGCGCATTGCCAAACAGCAGGCGAGCGATGCGGAACTGTGCGCTGCCTTTGCTCAGATCGAGCAGGTGCGCGGCACCGCTTTTTCAGGAAAATCAGAAGTCCCTTTAACCTATTTTGAATTCGGCACGCTGGCCGCGATGCAGTGTTTCATCGCGCACCAGGTGGATGTCGCCGTTCTCGAAGTTGGCCTGGGCGGCAGGCTGGATGCGGTGAATGTGTTTGATAACGACTGCGCGGTGATCGCCAGCGTGGATATCGACCACACCGAATACCTGGGCGACACGCGCGAGCAGATCGGCTTTGAAAAGGCGGGGATTTTCCGCAGCGGCAAAGTGGCGATTTGTGCGGATAGTGATATCCCGCTGACGATGGGGGAACACGCTGAAAAAATCGGTGCGAAGCTTTGGCGTATCGGCAACGAATTCGGTTTTACGCCACACCAGGGTCAGTGGGATTACCGCAGCAAGTTAGGTTCGCGCAGCTCGCTGCCGTATCCTGCCTTGCGCGGTGCGTTCCAGATCAATAATGCCAGCGCGGCGCTGGCGGCGCTGGATGCGCTGAAAGAGCGCTTGCCGGTAAGCATGGAGGCAGTGCGGCGCGGTTTGAATGAAGTGGAACTGGCGGGACGCTTTCAGTTTATTCCGGGCAAGCCGACTTTGATTCTGGACGTGGCGCACAACCCCCATGCGGCGCATTCGCTGGCGCAGAATCTCGCCAGCCTGCCGCCATGCCCGCACACTTACGCGGTGTTCGCCATGCTCAAGGATAAGGATATGGCGGGCGTGGTGGCGGCGCTGGATCCGCTTATCGATACCTGGCTGGTGGCGGGCATAGACGCGCCGCGCGGGGCGACTGCCGGGGAGATGGAGCATGTGCTGCAACAGTGCAGGGTGCGCGGCGAGATTCTAGCCTTCAAAAACATAGCCGAAGCGTTGCGTTATGCCTGTAACGCGGCAGGCGAAAATGATAGAATCGCCGCCTTCGGATCGTTTTACACAGTGGCGGAAGTGATGCATGAACGAGGAATTCGTGCATTGTAGGATGGGTTGAGCCATCGCTACACGTTGATAAATGGTGGGTATCGCGGAGTTTATCCTGAGCGCTGCCGAAGGGCTCAACCCATCCTGCGGAAAATTCTAGGGGTTACCGAACAATGGCAAAACGGCAAACAGAAGAAGAACAGAATCTCAGGCGCAAAGCACGCCGCCGCCTGATCGGGGCGATCGCGCTCACGCTGGTGGTGGTGGTCGTGCTGCCGATGGTGTTGGATAGCGAACCCAGACCTACCGGGCAGGACATTGAGCTACGCATCCCGGATCCGGATAAAGTCGGGGAGTTTATCCCCGGCGTGGCGGTTACAGAGGTGGCTGGCGGCAACGCATCAGCCGCTTCCGCAGTTGCGGCTGCCGAACCGGTTGCCGCATCCGGCAATGCCCCGGTCGCTGCAAGCAAAGCCAGGACGGAAGAGCCGGGCAAGCTGCAGCCTGGCGTCAAAAAACCGGCAAAATCCAAGACCGAGGATAAGCCGGTCAGCACAGTTGCTGAGGGCTTTGTCGTGCAGGTCGGCGCATATTCGAATGCCGATACCGCCAAACAGGAATCGGATAAGCTGAAAAATTTGGGCTTCAAAGCCTATACCGAAAAAGCCGGTGACATGATACGTGTGCGTGTTGGCCCCTATGCCGAGCGCGAAAAAGCAGAGTCGGTAAGACTACGGCTGGAAAAGCAGGGGCTGCAACCGGTAGTCATGAGCGCTAAATGACCGGATTTGATTTTGTTGTGCTGGCAATTTTGCTGGTTTCGCTGTTGATCGGTTTGTGGCGCGGCTTGCTGTATGAAGTGTTGTCGTTGTTGGGTTGGCCGATCGCGTTTGTTCTGAGCAAGTTGTTTGCCGGCAGCATCGCCCCGCTGCTGCCGATGGTACAGGAGGCGACGCGCATCACGGCGGCTTATGCGCTGTTGTTCATCGCCGCATTGATCGCGTGGGGCATCCTGACCAGGCTGATCTCCAGACTGCTGAAGTCAATCGGCTCTGACTGGACGGATAGAGCGATGGGCGGGTTGTTTGGCGTATTGCGCGGCGGGCTGGTGGTGCTCGTGCTGGCATGGCTGGCCGGATTGACGCAGATTCCCGAGCAACCGTTCTGGCGCGGCGCGCTGACCAGCAAGACGCTGGAGGATATTGCCCTGTTGACTAAAGCATGGCTGCCGCATGACATCGCGCAGCGCGTGCATTACAGGGATCGCAGTTAATTTTGAGCAGTTAATTTTTGGGACAGAAAATCATGTGCGGCATACTCGGAGTGATCTCGCAGTCGCCGGCCAATCATCTGTTGTATGACGGCCTGCAAGTCTTGCAGCATCGCGGGCAGGATGCCGCCGGCATCGCGACGCTGGACAATCATACCTTCCATTTGCACAAGGACAACGGGCTGGTGCGCGACGTGTTCCGCACCCGCAACATGCGCGCGTTGCTGGGCAATGCGGGGATCGCGCATGTGCGCTATCCCACCGCCGGCTCTGCGGTGGATCACAACGAAGCGCAGCCGTTCTATGTGAATTCGCCGTTCGGCATCGTGCTCGGACACAACGGCAATCTGACCAATGTCGAAGAGTTGAAAAAACAGTTGTTCGTGGATGACTTGCGTCACGTCAACACCAATTCCGATTCGGAAGTGTTGCTGAACGTGCTGGCGCACGAGTTGCAAGCCAAGTCCAAAGGGTTGCGCCTGGATGCGCAGACCATTTTTGCCGCAGTGTCCGGCGTACACAGCCGTTGTCGCGGAGCCTATGCCGTGGTGGCGATGATCGCGGGTTACGGTTTGCTGGCGTTCCGCGATAGTTACGGCATTCGTCCGCTGGTGGTGGGCGTGCACGAAACCGAGCAGGGCACGGAATACTTGGTCGCTTCAGAAAGCGTGGCGCTGGATACGCTGGGCTTCAAATTCCTGCGCGATGTCGCACCCGGCGAGGCAGTGTTCATCGACTTCGAAGGCAATTTTCACAGCCGGCAATGCAGCGATAAAGCCAGCCTCAATCCGTGCATTTTTGAATATGTCTATCTGGCGCGCCCGGATTCTGTGATCGATGGCGTGTCGGTGTACGAGACGCGGCTGTTTATGGGTGAGTATCTCGCCGACAAGCTGAAGCGCGTCTGGGGCAAGATCGATATCGACGTGGTGATCCCGATTCCCGATTCCAGCCGACCCAGCGCACTGCAACTGGCGAACCGCCTCAAGATCCCGTTCCGTGAAGGTTTTGTGAAGAACCGCTACATCGGCCGCACCTTCATCATGCCGGGGCAGGCGATGCGCAAAAAATCGGTGCGCCAGAAATTGAATGCCATCGGCGTCGAATTCAAGGGCAAGAACGTGTTGCTGGTGGACGATTCCATCGTGCGCGGCACCACCAGCCGCGAGATCGTGCAGATGGCGCGCGA
>JANONV010000091.1:0-7915 GCA_031421015.1 Gallionella sp.
TCCATCAGTATTTCTTTGGGCGTCAGCCAAGTGCATCCGGATGACACGTTAGTCCGCTTGTTGGCCCGCACAGACAAAGCCCTGCTGATGGCCGAAAAAAGTGGCGGCAACTGCGTCAAGTTAGTGGAGTAGCGGCTTGAGGGCGCCTCTAAAAATCCACATTTTAGTTGCGGCATAACCTGAAGGTTAGCCTGCACTGCAACTTCGTTGTATCCCAACTGCTGCGTTGCGGAAAAAATTTCTTGCTTACATATCATGTATATGCGGCGCTGCTAAATTTTTTCCGCGCCTTGCATTTGGGCGAACTCTGAATTTTTAGAGATGCCCTTGAATTTCAACCGGCTTAAGCCGCAACCCGCGTAGGGTGCAATAACCCTGTCCTGAGCTAGCCGAAGGGCAACGGGCATTGTACCGAATGTTGCGTGACTCATGGTGCAATGCGCTGCGCTTATTGCACCCTACCATTTACCAAGCCTTTAACTTTTCCAACAGCGCCCGCAACGCCTTGCCGCGATGGCTGATGGCGTGTTTTTGTTCGCGCTCCAGTTGCGCGCCGGTCTTGCCGAACTGCGGCAGCCAGAACAAAGGGTCATAACCGAAGCCGTCGTCACCGCCGGGTTGCAGGGCGATCTCGCCATGCCATTCGCCTTCGGCGAGCAGCGGCTGCGGGTCGAAGGCTCCGCGCAGCAGCGCCAGCACGCAGTAGTAATGGGCACGGCGATCCGCCACGCCCTGCATGACTTGCAGCAATTTTTCGTTGTTGCGCGCATCCGACTGCCGCCTCGCCAGTTCGCGTGAAACTTCTGGTGACGGAGGAGAGGCGGCATAGCGGCTGCTCCCGCAATCGGCTGGCTCCGCCAGTAACGTGTCGCAGCCGCGCTTATCTCCGGCATACCGCGCCGACAGCACGCCGGGCGCGCCGCCCAGCGCAGCGACGCAGATGCCGGAATCGTCCGCCAGCGCGGGCAGTCCGCTCAAGCGGCTGACGTGGCGCGCTTTGGCAAGCGCGTTTTCGATAAAGGTGTGGTGCGGTTCTTCCGCTTCCCCGATACCGAGCTGCGCCTGCGTCAGCACTTCAATGCCGAGCGGCTGCAACAGGAACTGGAATTCGCGCAGCTTGCCGGGATTGCTGGAGGCGATGACGAGTTTTTGCATGGCTAAGCAATTAAATCCGTTCGTGGTGAGCCTGTCGAACCATGAGCGGATTCATAGCGCCACCCTTCGACAAGGCCTTTAGTCCTGAGCGTAGCCGAAGGATCGGGGCG
This sequence comes from Gallionella sp., assembly GCA_031421015.1. Taxonomy (GTDB): domain Bacteria; phylum Pseudomonadota; class Gammaproteobacteria; order Burkholderiales; family Gallionellaceae; genus Gallionella. The sequence continues at coordinate 1,266 of JANONV010000091.1, forward strand.
AACGGTGTAGAAGTTAGTCATTTTCCAACGCCGTCCGCTGCATCACGATCAACCTGGCGATACCGTTTTGCGCCAGTTCCAGCAGCACATCCATCTCGGCACGGCTGAAGGCGTGGCCTTCTGCGGTTCCCTGCACTTCGACAAAATGTCCGTTGCCCAGCATCACCACGTTCATGTCGGTATCGCAGGCAGAATCTTCGGCATAATCCAGATCCAGCACCGGCGTGCCCCGATAGATGCCTACCGAAATTGCCGCGATGAAATCCTTGAGCGGGGATTCCTGAATCTTGCCTGTTCTCATCAAGCCGCTCACCGCATCGTGCAGCGCCACGAACGCGCCGGTGATGGCGGCGGTGCGCGTGCCGCCGTCGGCCTGAATCACGTCGCAGTCAATCTGGATGGTGCGCTCACCCAGTTTTTTCAAATCCACCACGGCGCGCAGACTGCGCCCGATCAGCCGCTGGATTTCCTGGGTGCGCCCAGATTGCTTGCCCTTGGCGGCTTCGCGGCCCATGCGTTCGTTGGTGGAGCGCGGCAGCATCCCATATTCGGAAGTCACCCAGCCTTCAGCGCTGCCCTTTTTATGCGGCGGTACGCGCTCTTCGACGCTGGCGGTGCAAATTACTTTGGTATCGCCGCACTCGATCAGCACCGAGCCTTCGGCATGTTTGGTGTAGTGGCGGGTGATGCGTATTTCACGTAATTGATCGGGGGATCTTAGACTTGGGCGCATGGTGGGCTTTCAATTGTAGGTCGGGTTAGCGTAGCGTAACCCGACAACCTTTGTTGTACGCACATAATGTCGGGTTACGCTACGCTAACCCGACCTACATTTGGTTCCGGCTCGTCCAATTTAAGGGATTTCAAGAACACAACTGATCGGATCGACATTATAGTGGGCGGCTTCACCGCCGCCCCAGCGCATTGCCACGCCGGTGACGTTATCGGAATGCCCGTGTTCGCGCTCCAGGGCGCGTGCGATCAGATTCTCCAGAACATTGGTTACCGGTCTCGATGCGAACGCTTCGGCCAGCTCTTCGTCGGCGAACGGTCCCCACAGACCATCGCTGCCGAGCAGCACGACGTCGCCGGATCGCAACGCGACGGGTACCCCGGACTCCATGCAGAAAATATCCTCCGTCCCGCCCAGGCAGTTGGTGATCTGGTTGCGCTGCGGATGGACGCGCGCTTGTTCGGCGGTGATGATGCCCCACTCGACCCACTGATGCACTATCGAGTGGTCGTGCGTTTTGGTTAATACCGCTGCGTCGCGCAACAGATAAAGGCGGGAGTCCCCGGCGTGCCCCCAATACATCTTGTCATCCTGGATCAGGGCGACCACACACGTCGATCCCGGAAAGCCGCCCGATGCTTCGTCATGCGGAAACTTCATGATGCGCTGGTGCGCATGGCGCATGGCGTCCGAGATGAACTCCCCGGGATCGGCGATACGCGGCTGCGCACGCCGACCGAACGACTCGACGAAAGTTTCGATAATCGAGCCCGCAGCCAGTTCGCCGTGCAGATGCCCGCCCATGCCGTCCGCCAGCACCAATAGCAACGCGTCGCTGCTGTAGGCATAAGCGACTCGATCCTGGTTGTATCTGCGATTGCCGGCGTGGCTGGCCTGGTGTATCGAGAAGTTCATGCGAACGGGATGCATCCGAAGATTTTACAGGTTGCAATCGTAATATAATGCGCCGCTTCGGCACAGTCTTTTATTTGGAACGGGAACCTCTAAAAATTCAGAGTTCGCCCAAATGCAAGGCGCGGAAAAAATTTTAGTTCCGGCTAACCTAAAGGTTACCCTACTCTGAAACTTCGTTTTGCAGCGCCGCATATGGGTTATATGTAAGCAAGAAATTTATTACGCAACGCAGCAGTTGGGATACAACGAAGTTGCAGTGCAGGCTAACCTTCAGGTTATGCCGGAACTAAAATATGGATTTTTTACCATGATACTCAGCATGACCGGCTATGCCGCCACTGGCGCGGAACTTGACAGCGGCTCGCTGACGCTGGAGCTGCGCGCCGTCAACCATCGTTATCTGGACATCCAGTTGCGCATGCCGGATGAGTTGCGCGGTTTTGAGGGCGTGCTGCGGGAAGCGATCACCGCGCAGTTACAGCGCGGCAAGGTGGAGTGCCGCATCAACTATGCGGCGCGATCCGCGCAAACCGGCGCTGCGCTCAATCGCGCCCTGCTGCAACAACTCGCCGCATGGAGCAAGGAAGTGCAAACCGCGCTGCCGGATGCGCGCAGCATGAGCGTGGCCGATGTGCTGCGCTGGGACGGGGTGCTGGAAACACCCGCCGCCTCCGCGGACGAATTGCGCGCCACCCTGCTCGACCTGCTGCAAACCGCGTTGCGGGAGTTCTCCGCTACCCGCGCCCGCGAAGGCGAGAAGCTCAAGGACTTTTTGTTGCAGCGCCTGGAAAAAATCGAGGCGTTGCGCAACGGCGTAATGCCGCATGTGCCCGCCGCGATCGCCGCTTATGAGCAAAAACTCATCACCCGCCTGCGCGAAGCGCTGCAAGTTGCCGCAATACAGGAAACCCCGATACAGGATTTCTGGGACGACCGCGTGCGTCAAGAGATCGCGCTGTTCGCCGCCAAGATAGACGTGGATGAAGAGCTGTCGCGGCTTGCCGGCCACCTCACCGAAATGCGCCGCGTCCTTGCCCAGGGCGGCGCGGTGGGCAAACGATTGGACTTTTTGATGCAGGAGCTCAATCGTGAAGCGAACACGCTCGGCTCGAAGTCGGTCGATGCGGAAGTGTCGCGCAGCGCGATGGAAATGAAAATACTCATCGAGCAGATGCGCGAACAAATTCAGAATTTGGAGTAATTCCATTTCCAAATTATAAGTGCTATGTCGTAGGGTGCGTTCCACGCACCAACCCAACGATGATGGTGCGTGGAACGCACCCTACATAATTATTATTGTTGTTTTAAAATGGAAATGGAGTAAGCCATGCCGGGAAATTTATTCGTCATCAGCGCGCCATCCGGCGCAGGCAAGACCAGCCTGGTGCGCGCCCTGATCGACATCAATCCACAGATCGATTTGTCGGTCTCCTACACCACGCGCAAGGCGCGCCCCGGCGAGCGTGACGGCAAGGACTACCATTTTGTCAGCCGCGACGTTTTTCTCGCCATGGCGCAACGCGGCGAGTTTCTGGAAAGCGCGGAAGTCTATGGCAATCTCTATGGCAGCTCGCAAACCTGGATCAGCCAGGAGAACGCCCGGGGGCGCGATATCCTGCTGGAGATAGACTGGCAGGGCGCGGCGCAAATACGCCGGCTGTTTCCGGAATGTATCAGCGTGTTCGTCCTGCCGCCGTCGCTGGAAGCGCTGGAACAGCGCCTGAAAGGGCGCGGCAAGGACGATAACGAAGTGATCGCCAGGCGCCTGGCAGCGGTAAGTGCTGATGTCGCGCATGTTGCCGAGTTCGATTATGTTATTATCAACAACAACCTGAATGAAGCGTTGCGCGAACTGAATGCGGTGGTACTTTCCACCAGACTGGTATGCGCAAAGCAGTTGGCACGTCATCAGGCCTTAATCAATCAATTACAGGGCGCCTCTATAAATTCAAAATCCTAAGCGAGACAAGGCGCGAAATAAAGTCCGCGCAACTCATATGCTTAATATGTAAGCGATAAAATTTCTTGCCGCGGAGAGGTTAGCTTTGCATAGCCATCTGACTAAGTTGGCAAACTACGCCAACTAAGTCATTGGTTATCGCACCCGAAGGGTGAGCAACGCAGTATCGCGACGGAGTTTGGATGTATAGAGGTACCCTACAAAATCTGGAGTAAATCATGGCCCGTATCACCGTAGAAGAATGTCTGGCACTCATCCCGAACCGCTTCGAACTGACGCTGGTTGCCGCTTATCGCGCGCGCCAGTTGGCCAACGGCGCGGCGCATCTGGTGGAAGACAGCAAGGACAAACCCACCGTCGTCGCGCTGCGTGAAATCAGCGAGGGCAAAGTGGGCAAGGAAATCCTCAATCGCGGCCAGGCGTAACCCTGACTGGGCATAATCGACGTGATTTTAAATGGCCGATGCAGATTTACTGATCGAGGAAGTTTCCGCCTACCTTAAGCCTAAGGATGTCGAACACGTCCGTGTTGCGATCGAATTCAGCCGTGCCGCGCATCAAGGACAGATGCGCCAATCCGGCGACCCGTATTTCTCCCATCCGATCGCCGTTGCGCGGGTTCTGACCCCGCTGCACATCGATGCGCAGGCGATCATCGCCGCGCTGCTGCACGATGTGGTGGAAGACACCGAGGTCACCACCGCGCAAGTCGCGAACAAATTCGGCACCCCGGTCGCGGAACTGGTCGAGGGCCTGAGCAAGCTGGACCGGATTCAGTTCGAGACCCGCGAAGACGCCCAGGCGGAGAACTTCCGCAAGATGCTGCTGGCGATGGCGCGCGACGTGCGCGTCATTCTCATCAAACTGGCCGACCGGTTGCACAACATGCGCACGCTGGAATCCATGGCGCTCGACAAACGCGAGCGCATCGCCCGCGAGACCATGGAAATTTACGCGCCGATCGCCAACCGTCTCGGCCTGAACGACTTTCACCACGAACTGCAAGACCTGAGCTTTAAATATCTGCATCCAAATCGCTACACGGTGCTGGCAAAAGCCCTGCAAGTCGCGCGCGGCAATCGCCGCGAAGTGCTCGGCAAGATACTTGAGGCGATACGGCAACGGCTCGCCGAACACCACATCGAGGCGGATGTCACCGGCCGCGAAAAAAACATCTACAGCATCTACAAAAAGATGCAGAGCAAGTCGCTGGCCTTTGCCGAGGTGCTGGACATCTATGGTTTCCGTGTGCTGGTGAACGATTTTGCCTCCTGTTACGTGGCGATGGGCGTGCTGCACGGTTTGTATAAACCGATCCCCGGCAAATTCAAGGATTACATCGCCATTCCCAAAGTGAACGGCTACCAATCGCTGCACACCACGCTGTTCGGGCCTTTTGGCACGCCCATCGAGATCCAGATACGCACCCATGAGATGCACCGGATCGCCGATGCGGGAGTCGCATCGCACTGGCTGTACAAGAGCGGTCATGATTCGATCAACGACCTGCACAAGAAAACTCACCAGTGGTTGCAGGATCTATTGGAAAACCTGAGCCAGAGCAGCGATTCGTCCGAGTTTCTGGAGCACCTCAAGATCGACCTGTTCCCCGATGAAGTGTATGTGTTCACCCCCAAGGGCAGGATACTCTCGCTGCCACGCGGCGCGACCGCAGTGGATTTTGCCTACAGCGTACACACCGACATCGGCAACCGCTGCATCGCCGTCAAGGTGAACCATGAGCTGGTGCCGTTACGCACCGAGCTCAGGAACGGTGACCGCGTGGAAATCATCACCGCGCCCAATGCCAAGCCCAATCCGGCCTGGCTGGCTTATGTGACCACCAGCAAAGCGCGCAGCCACATCCGCCACTTTCTCAAGACCATGCAATCCGGCGAATCCGCGCAACTCGGCGAACGCCTGCTCAATCAGTCGCTGCAGGCGCTGGGTGTCAAAGCGCAGGACATGGACGAAGCGCGCTGGAATAAATTGCTCAGGGATACCGGGGTAAAAACGCGCCAGGATATTCTCGCCGACATCGGCCTGGGCCGCCGTCTCAACATGGTGGTGGCGCGGCAACTGGCGCACCTCGGCGATGCGGCGCCCGGAGATGCGGCCGGCCACGCCGTGGTGACGATACAGGGCACCGAAGGCATGGCGGTGCAGTTCGCCCAGTGCTGCCGGCCGATCCCGGGCGACCCGATCATCGGCGTGATCAAGAGCGGACAAGGGTTGATCGTGCACACCCACGACTGCCCGACCTTGCGCCGGGGACGCAGCGGCGCGGATCAATGGCTGGATGTGGCTTGGGACAAGAATATCAACCGCCCCTTCGATGTCAGCATCAAGCTGCTGGTCGCCAATCAGCGCGGCGTACTGGCAAAAATTGCCGCCGCGATCGCCGAAGCGGACGCCAACATCGAGAACATCAACTTCAGCCATGAAGGCGAACACACCGCGCTGCATTTCACGCTGGAAGTGAACAACCGCCTGCACCTCGCCAACATCATGCGCGGTTTGCGCAGGATACCGGAGGTGGTGAGGATCATCCGGGTGAAGAACGCTTCGTGATTTTGTAGGGCGGGTTCCACCCGCCATGTCGGGCACAGCCCGATACTTGACACGTTCGCCCTGAGGTATCGAAGGGTGAATGTCCGCAAACAAATCAAAACCGCCGGGCTTTGCCCATCATAAGGCCGTTCGCCCTGAGCCTGTCGAAGGGTCGTCGCAAAGCGGCGGGCACTCTGTGGTATGCACGAAAAATCAAAACCGCCGGTGGTAGACCGGCAACTAGTCACTTTTCTTGTCTTGCCAAGAAAAGTAACCAAAAGAAATCGCCCCCGGTTTACCGCCCCTGCGGGATACCCTGCGTTGCTCGACTGGTCAGGCGGCTGCGGAACTCGCGCTATGCGCTCAGACAGTCCTCGCCGAAATCCCCTGACCAGCCTCCGCTACTCGGCTGCGCTCAGGGGATGAAAAACGAAATTCCAAAACCTTAAAATCGGGTGGGCAACAAGTTGCCCACTATTATCTGCAATTTGA
>JANONV010000092.1:0-4884 GCA_031421015.1 Gallionella sp.
GACATGGCAGAAATTAAAAACTACACGATGAATTTTGGCCCGCAGCATCCGTCCGCGCACGGGGTGTTGCGCCTGGTGCTGGAGCTGGACGGCGAAGTGATCGAGCGCGCCGATCCGCACATCGGCTTGCTGCATCGCGCCACCGAAAAACTGGCCGAACACAAGACTTTTTTGCAGTCTCTTCCTTACATGGACAGGCTGGATTACGTCTCGATGATGAGCAACGAACACGCTTATGTGATGGCGATTGAAAAGCTGGCCGGCATAGATGTGCCGCTACGCGCACAATACATCCGCGTGATGTTCGATGAGATCACCCGCATCCTGAATCACCTGTTGTGGCTGGGCGCGCACGGGCTGGACATCGGCGCGATGACGGTGTTTTTGTACTGCTTCCGCGAACGCGAAGACCTGATGGATATTTATGAGGCTGTCTCCGGAGCGCGGCTACATGCCGCTTATTATCGACCGGGCGGCGTGTACCGCGATCTGCCGGACACTATGCCGCAGTACCAGGCTTCAAAAATTCACAATGCGGCCGCGGTGAAAAAAATGAATGAAAACCGCCAAGGCTCGCTGCTCGATTTTCTTGAAGACTTTACCCAGCGCTTTCCACACTACGTGGATGAGTACGAAACCTTGCTGACCGATAACCGCATTTGGAAACAACGTACCGTTGGAATCGGCGTGGTTACGCCGGAACGCGCGCTGGCGCTTGGCTTCAGCGGCCCGATGCTGCGCGGCTCAGGCGTCGAGTGGGATCTGCGCAAGAAGCAGCCCTATGCGGTGTACGGCCACATGGACTTTGATATCCCGGTCGGCAAGACCGGTGATTCTTACGATCGTTATCTGGTGCGCGTGGAAGAAATGCGCCAGTCCAACCGCATCATTCAACAATGTATCACCTGGCTGCGCGGCAACCCCGGTCCGGTGATGACCGAGAACCACAAGTTCGCAGCGCCCAAGCGCGTATCCATGAAGGAAAACATGGAAGAGATGATCCATCACATCAAGCTGTTCACCGAGGGCATGCACGTCCCCGCCGGCGAGGCTTATGCAGCGGTAGAACATCCCAAGGGAGAGTTCGGCATTTACCTGATTTCCGATGGCGCCAACAAGCCTTATCGCTTGAAAATCCGCGCGGCGGGTTTTGCCCACATGGCCGCGCTGGACGAGATGGTGCGAGGTCACATGATCGCGGACGTGGTGACTATCATAGGTACTCAAGATATCGTTTTTGGCGAGGTAGATCGCTGAGTGGGAACGCGGGCGTCCCGCCCGCATGCGGGCAAGATGCCCGCGCTCCTAAATTTTAGAGGCATTCATAAATGTTAACCGAGCAAATACTAACCAAAATCAACCGCGAGTGGAAGAAATAGCCGTCGGATCAGAAGCAGTCTGCGGTGATGTCCGCGTTGCGTTTCGTGCAGGACGAAAAGGGCTGGATCGCCGCTGACGATATGGCGGACATCGCAATCTATCTGGGTATGCCGCAGATTGCGGTGTACGAAGTGGCGACTTTTTATCACATGTACAACCTCAAGCCGATGGGCAAACACACCATCACGGTTTGCACCAATCTGTCCTGCCAATTGGGCGGCGCCAACGAAACCGTCGCGTATCTGGAAGCCAAGCTGGGTGTCGGTTTTGGCGAAGTGACCGCAGACGGAAAATTCGGTTTGCGCGAGGGCGAATGCATGGGTGCATGTGTGGACGCGCCGCTGTTTACCATCAACAATAAAAAAATGTGCGGACGTTTGACTCCGGAAAAAATCGACAAAATTTTAGCGGAGCTCAGCCCATCATGAAAGACGCTGGCATGAGCGGCATCGGTATGAACCCCGCTGGAAAAATGATGAGCGGCCCGGTGATATTCACCACCATGGAATTCGACCAGCCCTGGACGCTGGAAAATTATCTCAAGGTTGGCGGCTATCAGGCGTTGCGCAAGGTGCTGACCGAGAAGATGACGCCGGATGAGATCATCGCCGAGGTCAAGTCGTCGGCGCTGCGCGGGCGCGGCGGCGCGGGATTCCCGACCGGGCTGAAGTGGAGCTTCATGCCCAAGAACTACGACGGCGACAAATACCTGGTGTGCAATTCCGACTAGGGCGAGCCGGGTACTTGCAAAGACTGGGACATCATGCGTTACAACCCCCACGCGCTGATCGAAGGCATGGCCATCGCCGCCTACACCATGAATGTCAAGACCGGCTACAACTATGTGCATGGCGAAATTTTTGAGGCTTACGAACGCATGGAACAAGCCTGCGAACTGGCGCGTGCCGCCGGTTATCTCGGCGACAACATCCTCGGCACGGACTTCTGCTTCGACCTGCACAATCATCTCGGTTATGGCGCGTATATTTGCGGCGAAGAAACCGCATTGCTGGAATCGCTGGAGGGCAAAAAAGGCCTGCCGCGTTTCAAGCCGCCTTTTCCTGCGACCTTCGGCCTGTACGGAAAACCGACCACCATCAACAACACCGAAACCTTTGCCAGCGTTCCCTACATCATCAGAAACGGCGGGCAAAAATTTCTTGAATTGGGTAAGCCCAACAACGGCGGCACCAAACTATTTTCCGTGTCCGGTCATGTGAATAATCCGGGCAACTTCGAAGTGCCCATGGGTACGCCCTTCACCAAGCTGCTGGAACTGGCCGGCGGGATGCGCGGTGGGCGCAAGCTGAAAGCCTGCATCCCCGGCGGCTCGTCCATGCCGGTGTTGCCCGGCGAGATCATGATGGATCTGAACATGGATTATGACTCCATTGCCAAGGCCGGTTCGATGCTGGGTACGGGTGCAGTGATCGTCATGGACGACACTACCTGCATGGTGCGCGCGCTGGAACGCTTATCCTATTTTTATTACGAAGAATCCTGCGGCCAATGCACCCCGTGCCGAGAAGGTACCGGCTGGCTGTATCGCATTTTGCATCGTATCGAGCACGGTGAAGGACGCAAGGAAGATCTGGATCTGTTGCTAAGCGTGGGCGAGAACATCGCCGGGCGCACCATCTGCGCATTGGGCGAAGCGGCAGTGTGGCCGGTGCAGGGTATGCTCAGACATTTTCGCAGCGAGTTTGAATATCACATCGAACACAAGCGGTGCCTAACCCCCAACCCCCCTCAATCCCCCCTTGTCAGGGGGGAGGCAAATTCTCCTCCCCTGACAAGGGGAGGCCGGGAGGGGTTTGGAGGCCGGGAGGGGTTGGTGAGCAATGATTAATTTAGAAATTGATGGCAAGCTGGTCGAGGCCGAACGCGGTTCCATGGTGATGGACGCGGCGAACAAGCTGGGCATTTATATCCCGCATTTTTGCTATCACAAAAAATTATCCATCGCGGCCAACTGCCGCATGTGTCTCGTTGAAGTGGAAAAAGCACCCAAGCCTATGCCTGCCTGCGCGACGCCGGTAGCCGAAGGCATGAAGGTGCATACCCATTCCGAGATGGCGGTCAAGGCGCAGCAAGGCGTGATGGAATTCCTGCTGATCAACCATCCGCTCGATTGCCCGATTTGCGATCAGGGCGGCGAATGCCAGTTGCAGGACCTTGCGGTGGGTTATGGTGGCAGCGCGTCGCGTTATCAGGAGCCCAAGCGTAGCGTGATGCACAAGGACATCGGGCCGCTGGTGTCCACCAATGAAATGAACCGCTGCATTCACTGTACGCGCTGTGTGCGCTTCGGTCAGGAGATCGCCGGGGTGATGGAATTGGGCATGGCGTTCCGCGGCGAACATGCCGAGATCATGAGTTTCGTGGATAGCACGGTGGATTCAGAGTTGTCCGGCAATATGATAGACCTGTGTCCGGTCGGCGCGCTGACCAGCAAGCCGTATCGTTACACCGCGCGCAACTGGGAGCTGTCGCGGCGCAAATCGGTCAGCCCGCACGATGGTCTGGGTTCCAATCTGATCGTGCAGGTGAAGAACAACAAAGTGGTGCGTGTGCTGCCGGTCGAGAACGAAGCCATCAACGAATGCTGGCTTTCGGACAAGGATCGCTTCGGCTACGAAGGGCTGAATTCACCGCAGCGGTTGAGCAAGCCCATGCTCAAGCAGGACGGCAAGTGGATCGAAGTGGAGTGGCAAACCGCGCTTGAATATGTCGCAAACGGCCTGCGCCAGATCAAGGCTGCGCACGGTGCAGAGCAAATTGCCGCGCTGGCGACACCGCACAGTACGCTGGAAGAACTTTATTTGCTGCAAAAATTAGTGCGCGGCATCGGCAGCGACAACGTGGATTTTCGTTTGCGGCAGTCGGATTTTAGTGCGGATAACTTTCAACCCAACCCCCCTCAGTCCCCCCTTGTCAGGGGGGAAGCGGCTCCCTCCCCTGATATGGGGAGGGCTGGGGAGGGGTTGGGGGAACGAGGGGGGTTTGGGGTTCCGTGGCTAGGTATGCCTATCGCCGACATCAACACCCGCGACCGCTTTTTAATCGTCGGCAGTTTCCTGCGCAAAGACCACCCGCTGCTGGCATCGCGTGTGCGCCAGGCTGTCAAGAAGGGCGCGCAAGCCAACATCGTACACGCCGCCGATGATGCGTTGCTGATGCCGGTGGCGAACAAAGCGGTTGTCGCGCCCAGCGATCTGGTGAATATGCTGGCGCAAATTCTGAAAGCGCTTGCCACAGAAAAAAATGCCGCAAAATCGGTCGCGTTGTCCGCAGAAGCGCAGCAGGCTGTCGCAGCGGTGCAACCCTCCGAGCAAGCGCGCGCCATCGCGCGCAGCCTGGCAAGCGGCGAACGTGCCGCAGTGCTGCTGGGCAACTACGCGCAACAACATCCGCAGGCTGCGCAAATTTCTCAACTGGCCGAACAAATCGCCGCGTTGTGCGCTGCGAAGTTCGGTTACATGGGTGAGGCGGCGAACAGCGTCG
>JANONV010000093.1:0-5249 GCA_031421015.1 Gallionella sp.
CTTGTCGCTCGTCACGATACCGGTCAGGGTGCGTTTTTTGGAGTCACTTGCCGTATTCGTATCGATCATTGCTTTGGTATCGCTCATTACTGGGCACCCTTCTGTGTCAATACGGTTTTAACGCGGGCGATATCACGGCGCGCCTTGCGCAATTCACTGGTATTGGTCATTTGCTGCGTCGCAACCTGCATACGCATTCCGAATTGCGCCTTGGTAAGGGACAGCAATTCAATATGCAGATCGGCTGCGGACTTGGCTTTAAGTTCGCCGGCTTTTGTTTGATTGGCTTTCATGTTATGCGCCTACCTGTCTGATCACGAACGTGGTCGGAATCGGCAACTTGGCGGACGCCAGCTTGAACGCTTCGCGCGCCAATGTTTCGTTCACACCATCCATCTCGTACAACATCTTGCCGGGCTGAATCTCGGCGACGTAGTACTCGGGATTACCCTTACCGTTACCCATGCGAACTTCAGCGGGTTTTTTGGAAATCGGCTTATCCGGGAAAATGCGGATCCAGATACGTCCACCGCGCTTGATATGGCGGGTCATCGCACGACGAGCGGCTTCGATCTGACGCGCCGTCAAACGACCGCGCGCCATCGCCTTCAGACCAAACTCGCCGAAACTTACCTTATTGCCACGGGTAGCAATGCCGGTATTACGGCCTTTTTGTTCCTTGCGGTATTTTCTTCTAGCTGGCTGCAGCATGTTTTGCTCCCGACTTTCTTGTTTTCTTTTCCGGTTCAGCGGCGACCACCGGTGCAGTTACTTCCTGGCCGGTGATTTCACCCTTGAACACCCAAACTTTCACGCCTATGACGCCGTAGGTGGTCTTCGCTTCGGAAGTACCATAGTCGATATCGGCACGCAGGGTATGCAATGGCACACGGCCTTCGCGATACCATTCGGTGCGGGCGATCTCAATACCGTTCAAGCGGCCTGCGCTCATGATCTTGATGCCTTGCGCGCCGAGGCGCATCGCATTTTGCATCGCGCGCTTCATCGCGCGGCGGAACATGATGCGCTTTTCCAGTTGCGCGGTGATACTGTCGGCGATCAGTTGCGCATCGACTTCCGGCTTGCGCACTTCTTCAATCGCCACATCCACAGATTGAAGTCCCATGCGCTTGCGCAATTCAGCGCGCAACGTTTCGATGTCCTCGCCCTTTTTGCCGATCACCATGCCGGGGCGCGCGGTAAAAATTGTTACTTTGGCGTTTTTGGCCGGGCGTTCGATTATTACCTTGGATACACCGGCAGCCGCCAGTTTCTTTTTCAGGTAGGCACGAACCTCAATATCCTTGAGCAACAAGCCCGAGAAATTCTTGCTGTTGGCTTACCACTTGGAATCCCAGTTTTTACGTACGCATAACCGGAAACCGGTTGGATGAATTTTCTGTCCCATAATCTACCCTTAGCTCCCGACGCTGACCGTAATGTGACAAGTTTGCTTCTCCAGGCGATTTCCTTGCCCCTTGGCTTTGGCGATAAAACCTCTCCCGGATGCTGCCTTGTCGACGTAAATGACCTTCACTTTCAACTCGTCAATGTCCGCACCATCGTTATGCTCGGCATTCGCTATCGCGGACTCGAGCGCCTTTTTGATAATGCCGGCCGCTTTTTTCGGGCTAAAAGTCAAAATATTGAGCGCTTGCGCGACTGGCAAACCGCGAATCTGGTCGGCCACCAGGCGGCCCTTTTGCGCGGAGAGATGGATTTTTCGTGCAACTGCAGTAGTCGTTGTCATCATGCCTCCTTTTTCTTGACCACTGCTTTTTTATCGGCAGAATGGCCCTTGAAGGTACGCGTCAGGGAAAATTCACCCAGTTTATGACCCACCATGTTTTCGGATACATACACCGGAATATGTTGCTTGCCGTTATGCACCGCAATAGTCAGGCCGACAAACTCGGGCAACACCGTGGAACGACGCGACCAGGTTTTCACCGGACGTTTATCACTGGTTGCACGCACCGTCTCAATCTTCTTGAGCAAGTGGGCGTCAACGAATGGGCCTTTTTTAATCGAACGTGCCATATCTATCTACCCCTTAAACCTGAAAGCGACGACGCACGATCATGCCGCTAGTGCGTTTGTTGCGGCGTGTGCGGAAGCCTTTGGCCGGGACACCCCATGGGCTGACCGGATGACGGCCTGCGGCAGTCTTACCCACGCCGCCGCCATGCGGGTGATCGACCGGGTTCATCACCACACCGCGCACGGTCGGACGGACACCGCGCCAACGCATCGCGCCGGCCTTGCCGATAGAACGCAGGCTGTGTTCGGAATTGCCCACCTCGCCCAACGTCGCCTTGCAATCGATGTGCACTTTGCGAATTTCACCAGAACGCAAACGCAATTGCGCATAGCTGCCTTCGCGCGCCAGAAGCTGTACGGATGTTCCGGCAGAACGCGCCAACTGCGCGCCTTTGCCCGGCAACATTTCGATGCAATGGATGGTCGAGCCGACCGGGACGTTGCGCAGCGGTAGGGCGTTGCCCGCCTTGATCGGCGCTTCCGCACCGCTCACCAGGGTTGCACCGGCCGCGATACCCTTGGGCGCGATGATGTAGCGACGCTCACCATCGGCGTAGCACAACAGCGCCAGGTTCGCGGTGCGATTTGGGTCGTATTCCAGACGCTCAACCGTCGCCGGAATGCCATCCTTGTCACGCTTGAAGTCCACCAGACGATAATGTTGCTTGTGGCCGCCACCCATATGACGGGTAGTGATATGGCCATTATTATTGCGTCCTGCAGTACTGATTTGCTTTTCCAGCAGCGCTGCAACCGGCTTGCCCTTATGCAGGTCGGGATTGACCAGGCGCACTACGGCACGCTGCCCCGGGGTGGTTGGTTTTAGTTTAATCAATGCCATGATGATTATCCTTGCTCGCTTGCAGAAAAATTGATTTTCTGGCCTGCGGCCAGACACACATAAGCCTTCTTCCAGTCGTTGCGACGTCCGATGACACGACCGCTGCGTTTGACCTTGCCCATGACATTCGCGACTTGCACGCTATTCACGTTCACCTTGAACATCATCTCGACGGCAGCTTTGATTTCGGGCTTGGTCGCATCAGTCACGACACGGAAAACGACCTGCTCGTTCTTGTCGGCAACGTAAGTCGCTTTTTCGGAAATCTGCGGCGCGAGCAGGACTTTCATCAAGCGTTCCTGGCTGAATTGTTGGGTACTCATGCGAACATCTCCTCGATTTTAGCCACCGCATTGCGCGTCACCATCACGTTCGGGAAGCGCACCAGGCTGATCGGATCGGCCTGATTGGCCTCCAACACCAGCACATTGGCCAGGTTGCGCGAGGAAAGATAAAGATTTTCGTCTATGCTGTCGGTGATGATCAACAGGCGAAAACGATTGGTATCAACACCCATATCCTTGATCTTTTGCGCCAGTTGCTTGGTCTTGGGAGAATCAACGATCAGGTTGTCAACCACCACCAGGCGGTTTTCGCTGACCAGCTTCGACAAGATCGCCGCAAAGCCCGCGCGATACATCTTGCGATTGATTTTTTGGGTGTAATTTTCTTCGCCGGTATTCGGGAATATTTTACCGCCGCCACGCCACAACGGGCTGGACGCCATACCGGCACGCGCACGGCCGGTACCCTTTTGCGCATAAGGCTTGCGGGTGCTCTTGGCGATCTCGCTGCGGCCTTTTTGCTTGCTGTTGCCGGCACGCGCATTCGCCTGATAGGCAGTGACCAACTGATGCACCAGCTCTTCGTTGTATTCGCGGCCGAACAGCTCGTCGGACGCGTTCATCTTGGCGGTGGGCTGGCCTTTATCGTTTATGACATTGAGTTCCATCACGCACCTGCCTTCACTGCGGGACGCACGATAATGCTGCTGTTTATGCAACCTGGAACAGCGCCCTTGACCAGCAACAACTGGCGCGCAACGTCGACACGCACGACTTGCAGATTTTGCACGGTTCTTTGCACATCACCCAGATGCCCGGTCATGCGCTTGCCGGGGAACACCCGACCCGGATCCTGCGCCATACCGATAGAACCCGGCACGTTATGCGACTTGGAGTTGCCGTGTGAGGCACGGCCCGATTTGAAATGGTGACGCTTGATGGTGCCGGCATAACCCTTGCCTTTGGATACGCCTGTCACGTCAACGAGTTGTCCGACCTGAAAAATCTCTACGCTGACCGTGGAACCTGCTTGCAGGCCAGCAAGTTGTTCAGGCGATACAGTGAATTCTTTTTGCACACTCCCGGCTTCCACACCCGACTTGGCGTAATGTCCGGCAGCAGCCTTGCTGACGCGGCCGGGACGGCGCACACCGTGTGCCAATTGCACAGCGGTATAGCCATCGGTATTCACGGATTTAACCTGAGTGACACGATTGTTGGACACTTCCAGCACAGTCACCGGCAACGAAGAACCGTCATCGGTAAATACGCGGGTCATGCCAATCTTGCGACCGACAAGTCCTAAGCTCATTTTTATTTCCTCTTGTTAAGGGGTTGACTTCAATTGGTCAACCGATCATAAAACTTAGTTTTTAGTCGTTAGTCGTTAGTTGGTTTTGTCCGCTTCGCGGAACCTGCTTTAACTAACGTCTAATGACTAACGTCTATCAACTGTTCTTACTACTGCAACTTGATTTCCACATCCACACCGGCTGGCAAATCCAGCTTCATCAACGCATCCACCGTCTTGTCGGTAGGATCGATAATATCCATCAAACGCAGATGGGTACGGATCTCAAACTGATCGCGCGAAGTCTTGTTGACATGCGGGGAACGCAGCACATCGAAACGCTCAATCTTGGTTGGCAACGGCACCGGGCCGTTCACTGCCGCGCCGGTACGCTTAGCTGTTTCAACAATTCGCGCAGCCGACTGGTCGATCAAGCGATAGTCGAACGCCTTGAGGCGAATGCGAATTTTTTGACTTTGCATAATTTTCTCTTGCATTTATGCGGCAATGCCGCTAATTAAAGAACGAAATCGCGTGACCGGAATCACGCCCGGCACCACGCAAAGGGGGCGCATTGTAGCCCTACTCGATAAACCTTGCAACCTATAAAACAGTTGTCAGTTTTTAGTCGCCAGTTAATAGTTGGTTGTGTCCGCTGCGCGGGTTTTTGCCTTAACTAACGACTAACGTCTAGCGTCTAACGACTGGTTCTTTACTCGATAATCTTTGCCACCACCCCCGCACCCACAGTACGGCCGCCTTCACGGATGGCGAAGCGCAAGCCTTCTTCCAT
>JANONV010000094.1:0-1802 GCA_031421015.1 Gallionella sp.
GCTGGCGCGCGCAAGCTGCTGGCCGATGCCGGTTATCCCAACGGATTCAAGGTTCAGTTTTCCTTCACACAAGACCGCTTGCCGGGTGACCGCCAGGTGGGTATCTCGATTGCGCAAATGCTGGCCGCAGTGGGTATCGACGCGCAGGCGAATGCCCAGCCTGCTGCCGTGTTTTTCCCGGCGCGTACCCGTGGCGACTATTCCATGTCCATGTCGGGCTGGGGAACCCTGACCGGTGAGGCGCACTACACGCTGTCTTCACTGGCCCACTCGAATGACAAGGAGCGCAAGATGGGCCCTTTCAATGTGCTCAACTATAAAAATCCAGTGATGGATAAATTGCTGCAGGATGCAGCGGTCGAAATGGACCTTGGCAAGCGCCGTAAATTTCTCGAAGACGCGAACGCACTGCTTGAAAAGGATCGCCAGCGGTTGCCGATTGTGGCGGTGGGGTCGGCCTGGGCCATGCAAAAAGGCAAGGTCACCATCAAGGCCCGGGTCGATGAGGACACGCTGGCGATGAACATCAAGCCGGTCAAGTAAACGCATGTCGGGAATTGCGATAGGCTTGCACGGCGGTTGTGGAACGCTTTCTCCCAGTCTGCAAACCGAGGCTGAATGGGCAGAAAGCCGGGACCATATGGCAAGTGCCTTGCGCGCCGGCTGGCGTATTCTTTCCGCCGGTGGCTCGGCGCTGGATGCTGTGCAAGCTGCCGTTGTGGTGATGGAAGACAGCCCGCACTTCAACGCAGGCTACGGCGCGGCTCTGACCGAAAAATCAGAGCACGAACTCGATGCGTCGATCATGGATGGTGGATCGTTGGCTGCGGGTGCCGTGTGCACTGTGCGCCGGGTGCGCAACCCCGTGCTGGCAGCGCGCGCAGTACTAGACAGCGGCCGTGCTGTGTTGATGGCTGGAGAAGCGGCAGACGACTTTGCTGCCAGCCAGGGGCTGGCGATGGTGCCGCCCACTTACTTCACGACACAGCGCCGGGTAGAAGCGTTGAAGCTGCTCCAGCAGCGCGCGGCGACCGGGGCTTTTGTGCCGGCTTCCGAGGCTGAGAAGCACGGCACGGTTGGTGCGGTGGCGCGTGACCAGCATGGACATCTGGCGGCTGCAACCTCTACCGGCGGGTTCAACAACAAACCTTCAGGACGGGTTGGGGACAGCCCCCTCATCGGTGCCGGGACTTATGCACAAGACGGTGTTTGCGCCGTGTCGTGCACGGGGCAGGGCGAAATTTTTATTCGCCGGGTCGCTGCTTATGACCTTGCAGCACGCATTCGATACAGCGGCCAAGCGCTGGAGGCGGCCGCTACCAGCTTGGTGTTTGAGACTTTATCTAGCCACGCTATTGGGGCTGGTCTGGTGGCGCTGGGGGCAAGCGGAAATCCAGTCGCGCCTTTCAACACTTTAGGCATGTACCGCGGATGGATTACCACTGACGGAGAATTGACAGTGGCGACCCATCAGGAGTTACACAACATGGGCGCAGCATGACGTCGGCAGAGCAGCCGATTCTTATCTGGGGTGCTGGTGCCATCGGTGGCGTGCTGGGCGCTTACTGGGCACGAGCTGGGCTGCCGGTTCTGATGGTTGATATCGTTCGTGAGCATGTCGAGGTTTGCCGTACCTCGGGCTTGTCAATCACCGGCCCGGTCGAGCAATTCACACAGGTTGTTCCGGCGGTGACGCCTGATGAGCTTGAAGGCGTTTATGAAGTCATCGTGCTGGCGGTAAAGGCACAGGCGACCGAGGCAGCATTGGCCATGTTGATGCCCCATCTGGCACCCAATGGCTA
>JANONV010000095.1:0-1842 GCA_031421015.1 Gallionella sp.
CCACAGCCTGAGTCCGCGCCGCCCAAGGGCTCACCGGCTCACTACCTGTGGGCAGTGCTGATCGCCAGAATCCTGAGACCCCGCCGCATCCCCGATGCCGGGCGCAAGCGGGACAGACCGCAGTTACGCGAAGCGAGCCAGCTCTGTCCTCAACTGATTGAGAGTTCCCGTTGCTGTGCCCGATGTGCGGCGGGCAGATGCGCCTGATCGCGTTCATTACCGAGGGCGCACAGATAAGGAAGATCCTCGATCACATCGGCGTGGACTCACAGCCCCCGCGCATATCGCCAGCGCGCGGGCCACCGCTGTGGGGCGACTGTGATGCGCAGGTCGGTGGTGGTGTCGAAATCGAGCCAGATTGGGACCTGGCTGCGCAACCGGCACCCGACTACGAGGTCGATCAGAGCATCAACTGGTGACAGGACAAACCGGCGATTCAGACTCACTGTGGGGTGAACCTGTGTCTGGCGTACGCGGCGCACCGGAAATCACTCTCCCGGATAGCGCTTTTTAGCGGTGACCCTGTCAATCAGAGCATTGCTGCGGGCAAGGCGAGGGTTTTCCCTCTGATCGAGGGCTGATCCAAGGTGCGATACTCGGCCTCATTTAGTTGAAAAGCCTATCCGTTTTTTATTGATTATTTTAAATTCTTCGGCAATGATCCAGGTTGCGGCGCGTCATTGCAACCTGGTTAATTCGATGATTAATAAGGCAAACTGGCGATATGCAAAAATCAAAGGTAGTTTTGCATCGGCCTTTTAGGGCTTCTATTTCTAGGCACTCCCCCCACATCCACCACGAAAGGCATCTCTTGCCCAAACGCTACGTTCACGGTCCAATCCAATGCCGCCTGTGCTTCGGCAGCGCCGAACGCACGCTCGCACTCGGCGATTGGCGGCTTCACAACAATCCGGGCTACTACGGGAGCACCAATCCAAGGGTTCTGGTCTTGGGCTTCTCAAAGGGCGCAAATCAGAATCGGGCAGCCGAAGATGGCAACTTCGACAAGATCGCGTTCGCAAAGGCCCGGCATCGCCTCCAGGCCGTGTTGGAGGTGCTGAAGCTAATGCCAGCTGATCGAAGTATCGACCATCTGATGACCGCTAGGGAACACGAGTTCGGAGTTGCCTCACTTGTGCGGTGCAGTTTTTGCAAGATGAAAAACGGCAAGTGCAAGACAAGCGGTGACGTCATTCCGTCGGCATTCACGAATACAAGCACACTTGCGATCATTCAACGCTGCGCCAGCACCTTTCTTGAACGTCTTCCTGAAACAGTCAAACTGGTTTTGCTTCTCGGCACAGCGGAGAACTACATCAAGAAGACGCGCGGCATCTTCGCCAAGCTCTACCCTGACTTTTTATCGGTCAACTCCGTCGCGTTTCGCGCGGGGGGCGCACTATGGCTATATGCAGCGCACCCCTCACCCGGCAACGGTCACTTCGACGCTTGGCTCTCCGGTGGCGCTGACAACCCCTCCGGTCAAAAGCGCAGTCTCGCTCAGGAGGCGCTGGCCAGTGCCTAACTTTAGGTGCTGCGGACGGGCCATCAGCACCGCGCAACTGCAAATGCTTGCGCAGGCCCGCCGCAGACCAAGACGTTAGGCTATTTAAAGCAGCACAAACAAAAGGGGGACGAATGACATGTGGAACGCCAGTGCTACAAAACCTACACCAATTGAATACGTTTAATGACTTAACCATGCCGCATTATCTAAAAATATCCATACTCGCTACGGTTCTTCTGACCATGGTTTTATCGGCATGCACTACAGTTGTCAGTATCAACCCTGCTATGGGTGAGACTGGGGAACCCGCATACTGGATTGAGATAGTTAATGGC
>JANONV010000096.1:0-1912 GCA_031421015.1 Gallionella sp.
GTCCATGCCGACGAAATGTGGCGTAAGCAGGATGGCGGGATGGCCCTTGACCGCGTCGAAATGCTCGATACCTTCGACGCGGATCAAGCTGAGGATACGCTCGCCACTGGCCCACCACAGGATGCTGCGCTCAAACAGCCCACGTGCGAACATCTTGAAATGATCGCGCAGCAGTTTTTTGCGCGCCGCATCGCCCAGCTTGGGGAAACATAGCTTGAGATTGATGTGGCCTATCCGGCGGCGGCGAAGCGCCATAAAGTACAGCATAAATCCGACACCGTTACCTATCGCCACTATGACGCGGAACGGCAAAAAGTGAATCAGCCAGAAAATAAATACCCCCAGACGCGCCAGCATCACTGCACCTCGCCCAAGTCCTGGTCCGGCGGCAGCGCACCGCGCGGGACTTTGTAGCGGTTATAACTCCACAGATATTGCTCGGGGCAGGCGCGCACCACCGCTTCCAGCGCCGCGTTGATCTGACGCGGGACGGATGAGCTTGCGGCCAAGGACAACGGCGTGAAGTGCAGCGCATAACCCGCTCCTTCCGGCAGCCGCTCGACGTAACTCATCACCGCCGCCGCACCGCTCGCTTCCAATATCCGCCCGATCAGCGTCATGGTGTAAGCAGGGCGCCCAAAAAACGGCGCCCACTCGCCCTCGCCGTTGCCGGGCACTTGATCCGGCAGCACGCCGATGGTCTCGCCGCGCTTGAGCGCCTTGAGCAACTGGCGCACACCGCCCAGATCGGTCGGCGCCAATTTCATCTGGCCGCGCTCGCGGCCTTGGTGCATCAGGGTGTCCAGAAACTTCCAGCGCGGCGGACGGTACATGCAGGTCATCGGCAAGCGCGCAGCGATGTACAAGCCGATGACCTCGAAACAGCCGAGATGCGGCGTCAATACGATGATACCCTTGCCCGGCGCATGCGCCGCTTCGAAATGCTCCCAGCCATGGCACTGTTTGACGCTGGCGACTATCTCCCCCAGCGGGCGCCGCCACACCCAGGGCAATTCCATCACGCCCTTGCCCGCCTCGCGGATATTGTCGTGCAGCAATTTGCGCAGCTCGGGTTCCGAACGCCCCAGCCCGGCATGTCGCAAGTTTTCCCGCAGACGGCGGGCATATTGACCGGAAAGCAGATAGGTCGCCCAGCCGAGTACCGCGCCGAGCCGGTGCAATACCGGCAAGGGCAGGCGCGCTAATAGATCAAACAAAGCAATCATTCAAAAGGGACCCATTAAATCAGGAAAGCGGGGTAAATCAAGAAAGCGGGTAAATCAACAAGCAGGGTAAATCAACATGGCGGGGATTTTGTTATACTGCGCGCCCATTTAACCATAGCAACAACCATCGGAGAGCCATGAGCGATTACCTTTTTACATCCGAGTCCGTGTCCGAGGGCCATCCGGACAAGGTAGCAGACCAGATTTCTGATGCTATCGTGGACGCGATTCTAGCGCAGGACAAACATTCGCGCATCGCCGCCGAGACGCTGTGCAATACCGGGCTGGTGGTATTGGCCGGCGAAATCACCACAGCCGCTAACGTCGATTACATCCAGGTGGCGCGCGACACCATCAAGCGCATCGGCTACGACAACACCGAATACGGCATAGACTACAAGGGCTGTGCGGTGCTGGTGGCCTACGACAAGCAAAGCCCGGACATTGCGCAAGGCGTGAACAAGGCCTACGACGACGACTTTGACCAGGGTGCCGGCGACCAGGGGCTGATGTTCGGCTACGCCTGCGATGAGACGCCGACGCTGATGCCACTGGCGATTTACCTGGCGCACCGCGCGGTGGAACGCCAGGCATCATTGCGCCGCGATGGCCGTTTGCCCTGGTTGCGCCCGGATGCCAAATCGCAAGTGACCATCCGTTATGTGGACGGCAAGCCGCACTCCATA
>JANONV010000097.1:0-2113 GCA_031421015.1 Gallionella sp.
CCAGGCGGCGTGGCATTACCTCACCGCAACAAAAGGCATCCCGCCTGCGCGCGTGGTGCTGTTCGGTGAATCCCTCGGCGGCGCGGTGGCGGCCTGGCTGGCGGCACGCGAGAAACCGGGAGCGCTGGTGCTGGCTTCCACTTTCACTTCGGTGCCCGATATGGCGGCAAAAATTTATCCCTATCTGCCGGTGCGGCTGCTGTCCCGTTTCGAATACAACACCCTGGAATATCTGCGCTCGGTCACTTGCCCGGTATTCGTCGCCCACAGCCCGCAGGATGAGATCGTGCCGTTCGAGCAAGGCCGGGCGCTATACCAGGCAGCGCCGGAGCCGAAGCAGTTCCTGGAACTGCAGGGCGGCCACAATGATGGTTTCATTTTCATGCGGAAATCATGGATCAAAGTGCTGGGGGATTTTATTGGCACGAACCTGGGGGCGCCTCTATAATCCACGGCGGATGCAGCGCGGATGGCCTGCATCCAGGCAGCTTGTTCAGAGGTTCTCTAATTTATAAAGGCCCCAGGTGCCCAATACCGAAGATATTCTCCAGGCTGGCGACAGTTCCGAAATGATGGAATGCGGTGCGATTCCGCATCAGGCGCCTGCGAACGAATGGTCAATTCTGGCGATTCTGGTGGGAGTGCATTTCATTCATATCATGGATTTCATGATCATGATGCCGCTGGGCCCGCAGTTCATGCGCCTGCTCGAGATCACCCCGCCGCAATTCGGTTTTCTGGTATCAATTTACACTTTCAGCGCGGGGCTATGCGGTTTCTTCGCCGCGTTTGTGATCGACCGGTTTGACCGTAAGACGGTGCTGATCGTGTTGTGCGGCGGCTTTGCCGGCGCCACGCTGTTTTGCGCGCTGGCACCGAACTATCCCATGCTGTTGGCGGCGCGGGCGGTAGCAGGAGCATTCGGCGGGGTGATGGGGGCGGTGGTGTTTTCCATCATCGGCGACATCATTCCCGAATACCGGCGTGGTGCCGCCACCGGCACGGTGATGTCGGCCTTTTCCCTGGCAGCGGTGGTGGGTCTGCCGATCGGCCTGTTTCTTGCCAACCTGTCGGACTGGCGCGCGCCATTCTTTTTTCTGACCGTACTGGGCGTGTTGATAATCGCCGCCGCCTGGTGGGCATTGCCGCCATTGCGCGCTCATCTTGAACATCAGCGCGAAAGCAACCCTTTGCGGCAGTTGCGCACGATTTTTTTCAATCGCAATCATTTGAACGCGTTTGCCTTGATTATCATGCTGATGTTCGCTGGTTTCTCGGTAATTCCTTTCATCAGTCTCTACATGGTCGCCAATGTGGGGCTGGCGGAAACCGATCTGCCTTATCTCTATTTTTTTGGCGGCCTGGCGACATTTTTTACCGCACGCTGGATCGGCCGCTATGCTGATCATCACGGTAAGCGCAAGGTGTTCGGCATCCTCGCCGTGATCTCCATCGCACCGATTCTGCTGGTCACGCATTTGGCGAAAGTGCCGGTGATTCTGGCCATCGGCGCTACCACGCTGTTCATGATTTTTGTCTCGGGGCGCTTCGTGCCGGTGATGGCGCTGATAATTTCCAGCGTGGAGCCGCGATTGCGCGGCAGCTTCATGAGTTTCAATTCCTCGGTGCAGCAGATCGCCGCGGGTTTTGCTTCGCTGATGGCGGGGTCGATCATGGGCAAATCGGCTGCCGGGGAGTTGACCCGTTTTGGCACGGTGGGCATCATTGCCGCTGTCTCGACCCTTGTTTGTATTTTTCTTACGGCCAGACTGCGTTCTTCTGAAGAAAGTGCTGCCAAGTGAATGCGCCCGGCTGGATACCGGATTTTCTGCAAAGCTCTGCGCTGTTCGAGCCGCTGCGTCCGGCAGGAAACGAGCTTGAGCGTTTGCACGATTGGCCCGATATCGGCGCCCTGGAGCATTTGCGGGATCATGCGGCCGCTCCGCCCGTCACCCGCTCCGGCAAACCGGTACATTTTATTCCACAGAATGTTGCAGCCCGTGAATTTGCGCAACAGTACGAACCGCGTATCTATCTCGCGGGAGAAGTGCAGACTCGTGCGCACAACTGGCATGATCTGTTCAACGCGCTGGTATGGCTCACCTTCCCGCGC
>JANONV010000098.1:0-5651 GCA_031421015.1 Gallionella sp.
GCCAACGCGGCATCTCCCAGCGTTCCAGAGACCCAGACTTCGTCACCAAGCTGCGCGCCGCTGCGCCGCAACGCCTGCCGTGCGGGTACCTCACCGAATATCGTCACGCACAGATTGAGCGGCCCGCGCGTGGTATCGCCGCCGACCAGTTCCACACCATGCTGTCGCGCCAGTGAAAAAAATCCGGCACTGAATTTTTCCAGCCATGTTTCATCTGCCCATGTTACATGTTCCATGGGCAGCGCAATCGCCAGCGTCGCCCAGCGCGGTGTCGCGCCCATCGCCGCCATGTCGGACAGATTCACCGCCAGTGTCTTGTGTCCCAGCAAAAACGGATCGGCATCGGCGAAAAAGTGCGTGCCGCTCACCAGCATGTCGGTGGATACCGCCAGCACGTTACCCTCGCGCACTTGCAACAGCGCGGCATCGTCGCCCACACCGAGCAGCGCGCCCGGCGTGGCGCGGGTGAAGTAACGGCGGATCAGGTCAAATTCGTTCATGGCAATAAACTTCCCGGCAACGAGCAGTTCGTAGGATGGGTTGAGCGCAGCGATACCCATCAATTTTTAAACGCGAAACGATGGGTATCGCTGCGCTCAACCCATCCTACGGGGGTGTTCATTTACGCCCGGAAAATTCCACGACGCGCAGTTGCGGCACGAGTTTATCCAGCACGCCGTTGACATACTTGTGGCCGTCGGCGCCGCCAAAGGTTTTGGCGAGTTCGACCGCTTCGTTGATGACGACTTTGTATGGCACTTCCGGGTTTTGCGATAACTCGAACGTCCCCAGCAACAGCACCGCGAATTCCACCGGGCTGAGTTCGGCGAGCGGCCGGTCCAGATATTCGGCGAGCAACTCCTCAAGTTCGGCGTGCCGGTCCAATGCGCCGCGCAGCAATTTGGAAAATAATTCCTTGTCGTAACGGCCGATATTTTTCTCGGCATCTATCTGTTTCTCGATTTGCGCAGCATCGCCCGCAGTGACACGCCATTGATAAATTCCCTGCAAGGCAAGCTCGCGGGCGCGATGGCGCGGGCTTTTGTTGGGTGACTTTCTTGTTCCACTCACTGTTTCGATGACACTCATGCCAGCCCCCGCAACAAGTTTGCCATCTCGATCGCCGCCAGCGCGGCTTCTTCGCCTTTGACCAGCATGCGTTCGATCGCCTGTTCGTCGGTATCGGTGGTCAGTATCGCGTTGGCGATCGGCACACCGCAGGCCAGTTGCACTTCGTTTATACAGCGCGCCGATTCGTTGGCCACCACTTCAAAATGGTAGGTATCGCCGCGTATCACCGCGCCGAGCGCGATCAGCGCGTCGAACTTTTCGCTCTCCGCCATGTGCAGCAGCGCCAGCGGTATCTCCAGCGCGCCGGGTACAGTCGCCAGCGTAATGTCGTCTTCGCTCACGCCCTGCTGCGCCAATTGCCCGCGGCACGCGCCCAGCAAGCCTTCGCAAACCTCCGGATTGAAGCGGCTTTGCACGATGCCGATACGCAGACCCGCGCCGTTCAGATTTTTTTCGATTTCTCTCATTTCTTCAATTCCTTCAGTTATTCCAATTCTATTTTTCAAAGGTCTCACACTCGGTAGGGGCGTGATTTATCGCGCCCTTCTTCTGATACATGGATAGTTCAGGGCGTGATAAATCACGCCCCTACAATATTTCTCTACCGATTGAAAAATGGAATTATGCGTGGTTTGCATAGCCCACCACTTCCAAACCAAAACCCACCATGCTGGGCATCTTGTGCGGGGTCGCCAACAATCGCATCTTGCCTACATTGAGGTCGCGCAGGATCTGCGCGCCGATGCCATAGCTGCGCGGATCCCACTGCATGGTTTGTTGGCTCCCGGCATCCATGGCGGCGCGCGCGCGCAAATCCTGAGCGGTCTCGCCGCGGTGCAGCAATACCAGCACACCAACCGAAGACTGTCCGATTTTCTGCAATGCCTGATGCGCGCTGATCGAATGCGCGTGATCGGTTTGTTCCAGAAAATCCATCACCGAGAAAGGTTCATGCACACGCACCAGGGTTTCGGCATCATGGTGTATCTTGCCTTTCACCAGAGCCAGATGAGTACGCTGCGAGGTCTTGTCCGTGTAGGTCACCAGCTCGAATTCGCCGTAAGCGGTTTGCACTTTGCGCTGCGCCACGCGCTCGACCAGCTTCTCGTGCTGACTGCGGTACTCGATCAGATCGGCAATCGTTCCGATCTTGAGTCCGTGTTGTTTTGAGTATGCGATCAGATCCGGCAAGCGCGCCATTTCGCCGTCATCCTTGAGAATTTCGCAGATCACCGAAGCGGGTGTCAGTCCCGCCAGTTGCGCCAGATCGCAGCCCGCTTCGGTATGCCCGGCGCGCACCAGCACGCCGCCATTTTTCGCGCGCAACGGGAAGATATGGCCGGGCTGCACGATGTCGCCGGGCCGGGCATTTTTGTCGGCGGCTACCAGCACGGTGCGCGCGCGATCCGCCGCCGAGATGCCGGTGGTCACGCCGCTCGCAGCCTCGATAGACAGCGTGAAGTTGGTCGCCAGCGGCAGGCCGTTTTTATTCACCATCAGCGGCAGATCGAGCTGTTTGCAATGCGCTTCCGTCAGCGTCAAACAGATCAAACCGCGTCCGTGCTTGGCCATGAAATTGATCTTTTCCGGCGTGACGAATTCTGCGGCAAACACCAGGTCGCCCTCGTTCTCGCGGTCTTCTTCGTCCACCAGCACGACCATCCGCCCGGCGCGTATTTCCGCGATGATTTCCTGTATCGGTGCGATGCCTGTCATAGCGGTTCCTGCATCATTCGTTCCACATAGCGCGCGATCATGTCCACTTCGAGATTGATGCGGCTGCCCGCGCGTAAATTTTTCAGATTGGTCGTCGCCATGGTATGCGGGATCAGATTCACGCTGAACTCGTTGCCGCTCACATGATTGACAGTCAGGCTCACCCCATTGATCGTGATTGATCCCTTTACCGCAATGTACTTGGCCAATACCTGCGGCGCGCGCACCACCAGCTTCCGGCTTTCGCCCGGATCGGTGAATTCGATGACCACACCCACGCCATCCACATGGCCGCTGACCAAATGCCCGCCCAGCCTGTCGGACAGGCGCAACGCCTGTTCCAGATTGACCGATGCCCCTTGCGCATCCAGCCCGACAGTACAATCCAGTGTTTCGCGTGACACATCCACGCCGAAAGCCTTGCCGTCCAGCTTCACCACGGTGAGACATACGCCATCCACCGCAATGCTGTCGCCGATCTGCACATCGCTTAAATCCAAAGCCTTGGTGGATATAACCAGACGCCGCCCGCCATCGCGGTCGCTCGCCTGCTTGATATGGCCGATGTCGGCGATAATTCCACTGAACATAGTGTCTCCAAATGCAACTATGTAAATACTGTTATCCCGGTCAACGCCCACGCAACGCCGGATCAAACATTTTTCCTGGCTTAAGGACACCGAACGCGACATGAATGAGTTTGCGCATCATCGCACCGATAATGAGCTTGGGCGCCATCGTTCCAACCTTGGAGACTTTGCACCTCCGCCGCGAACGAAGTATCTGCTGTTCCGCGATGCGAACGTAACTGTAGCACAGGGAGCACACTACAGCGTGCGGTGCGGAGGAGTGCCTCCTAAATTTACTGGCTTATGGGTAAAGACGGTATCGAGTTGCGAGGGGCTAAAGCCCCGACAACACACGCAGGCTGGTTATAGCAACTGTTTGAGTTCCCCGTTCTGATACATCTCGGTCATGATGTCAGAACCACCGACGAATTCGCCCTTGATGTATAACTGCGGGACAGTCGGCCAGTTGGCATATTCCTTGATACCCTGGCGGATATCGGCGTCTTGCAACACGTCCACGGTGAATAATTCTTTCACCCCCAGCGCGTTGAGTATGCCCACCGCGTTGGCGGAAAAACCGCACTGGGGAAACTGCGGATTGCCTTTCATGTACAGCACCACCGGATGCGTGGTGACTTGCTCTTTGATACGTTGCTGGATGTCTTGGCTCATGATGTTATTACCTGAATTGGACAGTCGGGAATTCTAGCCGCGCAGTGGCAGCAACGTCAAGCGGGACGGCATTGCCTGTAGAGAGCAAACAAGAAGGGTGACAACAAGCGGCTGACACAAGAAGAAGCGGGGCGCAGTGCCAATCAGCAGCCGATTTCTGTAGCCAGTGAAGGTAGAAGTGAAAATCCTAAAAACCTCAGTTGACCGTATCTATTTCAGATGAAACCCAGATAATAATTGGCTTTGTTGGCATTGATGGGAGTCACCTTTTGGGTGAGTCCCATCAATGGATACTGGGGCAATGGATACTGGGAGCACGCGAACATCCTGTCCGCTGCGGGCGGGACGCCCGCGCTCCAGTCATACCGTGGCTTGAACTGAGCTTTATAGGATAATCTTCCTCGGCAAAGAAACACGGCTCGCGATTGATTCCGCACTGCACAACGTGCTGCGGGACATCGGCGTGTTAATGCGTGGGCGGCGTGGCATGGCGGCTCAAAATGTAATGTGATGCTGACCCCTTTGTCCGGCGCTTTGTCCGGCGATGATTTTGCCGCGCTCCGGACTGGGGCATAAGCACGGCATCGTGCTGGGCAATCTGGTGGGTCTGATTGATTCAGATTATCAGGGACAAATTTTCGTTTCGCTGTGGAACCGCAGCCAAATCCCGCTCACACTGGTGCCAATGGAGCGCATGGCGCAACGGGTGATCGTGCCGGTGATGCGGGCGAAATTTAATATCGTGGAAGAATTTCCGCTGAGCGCTCGCGGCAGCGGGGGGTTTGGCAGCACTGGCAAGTATTGAAATTTTCAATCACGCGCGATCACTGCCTCGATTTCGGCAAAAGTGCGCGCCAGTTCAAAGCTCTGGATTTGAGCGCCTAACTGGCGGGCGATCTGGGTTATGGAAAACAAGCCGCACACCAATTGTCTGCCATCCGCACCCTCGATCGCAACCAGCGCATGCTGCCTGCCGAATTTTTTCAGGCTGGCGACGATTTGCCCGACTTTGGCATTTTGCACATCTTCCATCTTCAACACTTCCAGTTCGCGCTGCGTGGTCATGATGTCGCGCACCGTGATATCGGCATGGATTCCGCCCATGTTTTGCAGGAAGCGCATCGGCTTTTCTCCCAGCACATCGGTTGCAGTCAGCAACCCTACCAACTGCTCGTTGTCATCCAGCACCAGCAGCATACGCACGCCATAACTGATCATCTTGGCATTGGCTTTATCCATTGAAGTCCCGGCTCGCACGCTTACCACCGAAACCTTGTTCAAATCAGTCATCACGCTTGTTGCCGGATCGCTCAACTTGACACGCTCTGGAAGTGTCTGAACCGGACGCACAAAAGTTGAACCCACTTTCAACAAGGTAACTTGCAGCGCGCTGTATTCTTTGATCACAACCATCACTCCTTAAAAATTGACCATGAATCACCTATGCACATGTTGCATATGCACTGAGTTATTCCTGGTTGCAGGCAGGTAACAGACCAATTCATTGAGCGCCATCGTATAAACCTCGCGCTTGAATTCAATCACCGCGTTGATGTCCAGCCGATACTCGATCCAGCGCCACGCATCGAATTCGGGACGCGGGCTGGCGCGCAGGCAGACATC
>JANONV010000099.1:0-8907 GCA_031421015.1 Gallionella sp.
GCGCTGTACCGCACCTACCACGGCTCGGCGATGAATCCGGCGATACAGGCCGCCAGCATCGCCGCATGGAACGACGAAGCGCACGTCGCGGAAAATCGCCGCCTGTATGCCGAAAAATTCGCCAAGGCGATCGAGATACTCGAACCTGTGCTGCCGGTCGCTTTGCCGGATGCCGGCTTCTATTTGTGGATACGCACACCGATCGCCGACACTGCCTTCGCGCAAGCCCTGTATCGCGACTATAATGTGGCGGTGTTGCCGGGCAGCTATCTTGCACGCACAGCTCAGGGCGTGAACCCCGGCGAAAATTTTGTGCGTCTGGCTTTGGTCGCGAATGTGGCAGAAACCGTGGAAGCGGCACAACGAATAGTTAAATTCAGTCGCTAGTCGTTAGTCGCTAGTTGTTAGTTAAAGCAAATCCCGCGAAGCGGACAAAGCCAACTAACGACTAGCGACTAACGACTAACAACTAAAAGGGACTCATCATGGATCAATTGCAAAAAATCATCGAACAAGCCTTCGAACGCCGCGCCGACATCACGCCGCGTAATGTTGATGCCCAACTGAAAGAAGCTATCGATAGCGTCATCACCCAGCTCGATCAGGGCAAGCTGCGCGTCGCGGAAAAGATCAATGGCGACTGGGTGACCCATCAATGGTTGAAAAAAGCCGTATTGTTGTCGTTCCGTATTGAAGACAACGCCTTTATCAAGGGCGGCTTCACCAACTACTACGACAAAGTTCCGTCCAAATTCGCCGACTACAACAGCCGCGATTTCCGCGAGGGTGGCTTCCGCGTGGTGCCTCCGGCGGCGGCGCGCAGAGGCGCGTTCATCGCCAAGAACGTGATACTGATGCCCTCCTACGTGAACATCGGCGCGTATGTGGACGAAGGAACCATGGTGGACACCTGGGCGACGGTCGGCTCCTGCGCGCAGATCGGCAAAAACGTACACTTGAGCGGCGGCGTCGGTATCGGCGGCGTGCTGGAACCGGTGCAGGCCAACCCGACCATCATCGGCGACAACTGCTTCGTCGGCGCACGCTCGGAAATCGTCGAAGGCGTGATCCTCGAAGACAACGTGGTGATCTCGATGGGCGTGTTTATCGGGCAAAGCACCAGGATCTACGATAGAGAAACCGGTGAGGTGAGCTACGGTCGTGTACCCGCAGGCTCGGTCGTGGTCAGCGGCAGCCTGCCTTCCAAGGATGGCAGCTATAGTTTGTACTGCGCGGTGATCGTGAAGAAAGTGGATGCCAAGACTTTATCCAAGGTGGGTATCAACGAGTTGCTGAGGGGCATTTGAGTCGTTAGACGTTAGTCGCTAGTCATTAGTTAAAAACCGCGTAGCAACAATACCAACTAACGACTAGCGACTAACGACTACCAACTGCTGTTAAGGAGAAATCATGATCGTCACACCACTACTGCAACTGGCCGCCGACAAACAGGCATCCGATCTGTTTTTCTCTGTCGGCGCGCCGGTCAACATCAAAATCGAAGGCGTGGTCATGCCGGTCAACGCACAGAAACTTGACGTGGAAATGCTCAAGCGCATCGCCTACGAGTTGATGGGTCCGGAGAGGATCGCCAGGTTCGAGTCCGAAATGGAAATGAATTTTTCCATGCGCGTGAATGGCATCGGCAATTTTCGCATCAACATCTTTAAGCAACGCGGCAGCATCAGTTGCGTCATTCGCTGCATCAGAACGAATGTCTTGGGCACAAACGAATTAAATCTTCCCGATATACTCAACAAACTGGTCATGGAAAAGCGCGGGCTGGTGCTGGTGGTCGGCTCGACCGGATCAGGTAAATCGACCACGCTCGCCTCCATGATCCAGCATCGCAACACTTTGCATAGCGGCCACATTCTTACCATAGAAGATCCGCTCGAATATTTATTCCGCCACGACAAATGCATCGTCAATCAACGCGAAGTCGGCACAGACACGCGGTCTTATGAAGAAGCGTTGACCAGCGGCATGCGCGAAGCGCCGGATGTGCTGATGATAGGCGAAGTGCGCGACCGCGAAACGCTCAAACACGCGCTGGTGTTTGCGCAAACCGGGCATTTGTGCTTGACCACCTTGCACGCCAACAACAGCTATCACGCGATGAACCGCATCGTGAATTTTTTCCCGACCGACTCGCGCAGGAGTGTGCTGGCCGATTTATCCATGTGCTTGCGCGCGGTTATCTCGCAACGTCTGGTGCGCAACATGCAGGGCAAACAAATACCCGCCGTGGAAATTCTGCTGAACACTTCGCTGATAGCCGATCTGATCAAGAACGATGAGATCGACAAAATTCGCGATGCCATCGAAAGGAGCGTATCTGCCGGTTCGCAAACTTTCGAACAGGCGCTATACAAACTGTTCAAAAGCGGACAAATCACCAAAGAAGAAGCCATGCTCAACGCCGATTCGGCGAGCAATCTGTCCACTCTGGTTGATTTCTCGGAACGCACCAACACCCAAAAAGTGCCGGTGTTCGATCCCAACCAGCTCCCACCAAAAAGTTCGACCCCGCAAGCCAATTTCGGCGACATCAAGCTTAACCTGGATGAATGAAAATGAAGCTGTATGGCATCCCGAACTGCACCACTGTGAAAAAAGCTCGCGACTGGCTGGCGCACCATGGCATCGCGTTCGAGTTTCACGATTTCAAAAAACACGGTCTGGATGCGGCAACCGCGCAAAGTTGGCTGCAACAATCCGACTGGACCAGGCTGATCAATCGCAGCGGGCTGACTTGGCGCGGCCTGCCGGAAGATCGCAAACAGCAGATATGCGACAGCGCTTCCGCCATCGCACTGATGCTGGAAAAACCCAGCGTGATCAAACGCCCCCTGCTCGTTCAAAACGCCAGGCTGCTGCATGCCGGTTTTGACGTAGCGGCTTATTCAAAAATTTTCAATCTGCACTCATAAAATTATCAATCATGACTGAAACCTTACAGCTTGCAAAAGCCCTGATCGCGCGCCGCTCGCTCACTCCCGATGATGCGGGGTGCCAGGACATCCTCATCGAACGCCTGGAAAAGCTCGGTTTCAAAATCGAACGGATGCGTTTTGGCAACGTGGATAATTTCTGGGCGCGGCGCGGCACAGCCGGCCCCGTCGTGGTGTTCGCCGGACACACCGACGTGGTGCCTACCGGACCGGTGGAGAACTGGTTCAGCCCGCCGTTCGAGCCGACCATCCGCGATGGCATGTTGTACGGACGCGGCGCTGCGGACATGAAGACCTCCATCGCGGCTTTCATCACCGCCATCGAAGCGTTTCTCGCCCAACATCCCAAGCACGATGGTTCGATCGCCCTGCTCATCACTTCAGACGAAGAGGGTGTGGCGGTGGACGGCACGGTACGCGTGGTGGAAGCCTTGCGGGCGCGCGGCGAGACAATCGACTATTGCATCGTCGGCGAGCCCACCTCCAACAAACAAGTCGGCGACATGATTAAAAACGGGCGGCGCGGTTCGCTGTCCGGCACACTGATCGTCAAAGGCGTCCAGGGTCACATCGCCTATCCGCACCTGGTGAAGAATCCCATCCACATGGCCGCCCCGGCGATCGCCGAACTCGCCGCCACCACATGGGATAACGGCAACGAATATTTTCCGCCGACCTCATGGCAAATCTCCAACATCAACGGCGGCACCGGCGCGACCAATGTCGTCCCCGGCACGGTGGAAATATGGTTCAACTTTCGTTTCTCCACCGCCAGCACCGAGCAAGGCCTGAAAGATAAAGTCCATGCGATCCTGGACAAACACGGCGTAACCTATGACCTGCGCTGGGAACTGTCCGGCAAGCCGTATCTCACCGCCAAGGGCAGCCTGGTCGCCGCGATCAGCCGCGCCATCGAACAGTCCTACGGCGTCACCCCGGAGCTCTCCACCAGCGGCGGCACCTCGGACGGACGTTTCATCGCCGACATCTGCCCGCAAGTGATCGAGTTCGGACCGTTGAACGCGACCATACACAAGCTCAACGAATGCGTAGGTGTTGCCGACATCGAACCGCTTAAACTGACCTACCAACTGACCCTGAAAAATCTGCTCACTTGATCTTGCAAAGAACAGCAAGCCCTCATGTAGGGTGCGTGAAACGCACCCTACCAAAACCGGAAAATCTTCTTCGCCCATGAGCAATTATTTTTCCGAAGCTTCCACAACGCTGCACACCGTGCGCGACTACCTGCGTTTTGCGGTGAGCCGCTTCAATCAAGCCGAACTTTTTTTCGGGCACGGCAGCGATGATGCCTACGACGAGGCCGCTTACCTGATCCTGCACACGTTGCATCTGCCGCTGGACCGGCTCGATCCGTTTCTTGATGCGCATCTGACCGATAGCGAACGCGGCGAAGTATTGGGCATCATTCAGCGTCGCGCCGAACAGCGCATCCCGGCGGCCTACCTGACCCATCAGGCGTTCCTGGGCGATTTCGGTTTTTACGTGGATGAGCGCGTCATCGTGCCGCGCTCGTTCATCGCCGAATTATTGCTCGATCAACTCAGCCCGTGGATCGCCGAGCCGGAAAAAATCAACAGCGTGCTCGACCTGTGTACCGGCAGCGGCTGTCTCGCCATCCTCGCCGCACATGCTTTCCCTTATGCCAGCGTGGACGCGGCGGACTTGTCTCCGGCCGCGCTGGCCGTCGCGGCGCGCAACGTCGCCGACTACGATTTGCAAGACCGCGTGAGCCTGATCGAATCGGATTTGTTCGCCAGGTTCGGCGGCAAGCAATATAACCTCATCATCAGCAACCCCCCTTATGTGGATGCCGGATCGGTCGCAACCCTTCCGCAGGAATACCGGCACGAACCGGAACTGTCTCTGGGCAGCGGCCATGACGGGCTGGACGCCACGCGCATCATCCTCGAACACGCCTCACAGCATCTCACCGAAAACGGCGTGCTGGTCGTCGAAATCGGCCACAATCGCGACGTGCTGGAAGCCGCCTACCCCAGGCTGCCGTTCACCTGGCTGGATGTCAGCGCAGGCGATGGGTTTGTGTTTATGCTGCATCGAAACGATCTTATTTGATTCATGCCGGTCGATCACTACGAAAACTTTCCGGTCGCTTCCATCCTGATGCCCGGGCGGCTGCGCAAGCCGGTTGCGGCGATCTACCATTTCGCCCGCGCGGCTGATGACATCGCTGATGAAGGCGAATCATCCAACCAAGAACGCCTGCAACGACTCGATGAATTCCGCGCTGAGCTGGCGCGTATCGCCGCCGACGAGACACCGCTCAAACCTCTGTTCAAAAACCTTGCCGCAGAAATACGGCAACATGCGCTGCCGTTGCAGCCGTTCCATGATTTGCTCGATGCTTTTTCGCAGGACGTGGTAAAAAAACGCTACAGCGATTTTTCCGACTTGCTCGACTACTGCCGCCGCTCGGCCAATCCGGTCGGCAACTTGCTGCTGCATCTTTATCAGGAAGCCACGCCGCAGAACATCGCATACTCGGATGCCATCTGCACCAGTTTGCAGATCATCAATTTCTGGCAGGATGTCGCCAAGGATTACGCCATCGGGCGCATCTATCTGCCGCTGGATGAACTTTCGCAATACGGCGTGAATGAAAATCATATCGCGCAAGGCATCGCAGACGATGCGTGGCGCGAATTGATGAGGTTCCAGGTGGATCGCGCGCGCGCCATGATGCTTACAGGAAAACCGCTCGGCAGTATCCTCACCGGACGCATCGGGCTGGAGATGCGCATGATCATCGCGGGCGGGTTGCGCATACTCGACAAACTGGAAAGCGCGCAGTACGACATGTTCCGACATCGCCCGGTGTTGAAGCCGTTTGACTGGGTTATCATGCTGGCCAAGAGTGCGCCCTTTTAAAACCTTAACCCCTCCCGGCCTCCCCTTGTCAGGGGAGGAGCCTGCTCACCTCCCCTGACAAGGGGAGGCCGGGAGGGGTTTAAGCACTTCGATTTTATTCAAAAACTGAAATGACACCAGATCAATACTGCCAGGAAAAAGCCTCCGCCAGCGGCTCCAGCTTCTACTACAGCTTCCTGTTCCTGCCGAAAGAAAAACGCCGCGCCATCACCGCGCTGTATGCCTTTTGCCGCGAGGTGGATGATGTGGTGGACGAATCTACGGATGAGCAAGTGGCGCGCACCACGCTCAACTGGTGGCGCGCACAAGTAGCAGAAATCTACGGCGGCAAGCCGCAGCATCCAGTCGCCCTGGCCCTGGTTCCGATGGTGAAGAAATATAATCTGGCGCAGGAGCACTTACTGGAAATCATCGATGGCATGGAGATGGATCTGAACCAGCCGTGCTACGCGGATTTCAAATCGCTGCAACTGTACTGCTACCGCGTCGCCTCGGTGGTCGGGCTGCTCGCAGCAGAGATTTTCGGCTACACCAACCGCAACACGCAGAAATACGCGCACGACCTCGGCATCGCTTTCCAGCTCACCAACATCATCCGCGATGTCGGCGAAGACGCGCGGCGCAATCGCATCTACCTGCCGATGGACGAAATGCAGCAGTTCGGCGTGACGGCGGCAGAGATTTTTAATGCGCATGAAACAGAAAATTTCCAGAAGCTGATGGCGTTCCAGATCGAGCGAGCGCAACGCTACTACCAGCAAGCGTTGGAGCATCTCCCCGCAGCGGATCGCAAAGCGCAACGCACCGGCCTGATCATGGCGGCGATCTACCGCGCCACGCTGGGTGAAGTGGTCGCCAGCGGTTGCCACGTCCTGAAAGAGCGCGTCTTGCTCACTCCGACCTTCAAGTTGTGGTTGGCTTTCAAAACGTGGCTCAAGAATTGAACTCCTCTCCCCCTCCCCAACCCTCCTACGGTGGGAGAGGGGGAGGTCGTCAGCTTGCGCTGGCTGTTGTCGGCGAATACGCCCAACCCCCTCCCCAACCCTCCCCCGGTGGGAGAGGGAGCAATCGTGAAAAACAATCTATAAACCCTGCCATCATCGGCGGCGGCTACGCCGGCATGGCTGCCGCGGTGGCTCTGGCCGAGCGCGGCATTCCGATCACCGTATTTGAAAGCGCCCGGCAACTCGGCGGGCGGGCGCGCGGCTTCCCCCACACCCACCGGGGGACGGATGGGGAGGGGGAAACCATGCTGCATAACGGCCAGCACCTGTTGCTCGGCTGTTACCACCAGACCCTGCGCATGATCGAGCAAGTCGGCGGTAATATCGAAAAAGATTTCCTGCGCCTGCCGCTGCAACTCGATCTGCACGGCGAGTTCTCTCTCAAAGCGCCGCGTCTGCCCGCCCCGTTCCATCTCCTGGCTGCTCTGTTCAGTGCAAAAGGTTTGTCGTTCGGCGCACGCCTGAATGCCGCGCGTTTCATGCTCACGCTGCGCCGGGCAAATTTCAGAATAACTCACGACATGACCGTTGCCGAACTGCTCGCGCAACATGGCCAGGATGCCGACCTTACGCAAAAATTATGGGAACCGCTGTGCATCGCCGCGCTGAATACGCCTATCCATAAGGCTTCCGCGCAAGTACTGCTCAACGTGCTGCGCGATGCTCTGAACCGATCGCGCGCCGGCAGCGACATGTTGCTGCCGCGCATAAACTTCACCGCGCTGTTCCCGAAACGAGCCGCGAACTATGTCGAGCAACACGGCGGCAAGGTGTACACTACCTGCGGTGTGGAAACGTTGCGCCCGATTGAAAACGGTATGGAAATAATCACGGCGCAAGGAGCATTACAATTCAGCCACGTCATCTGCGCCGCGCCGCCTGCGGTTGCCGCCAAACTGCTGCGCCCCATCGCAGCGCTTGCAGAAACAGTCGCACAGATCGACGCTCTGGAACATCAGCCGATCTACACCGTATATCTGCAATATCCGGCCGCAGTTCGTTTGCCGCAGCCCATGCTCGGCCTGCACCAGCGCTACAGCCAGTGGCTGTTCGACAAAGGACGCATCAGCGGTCAACACGGCCTGGTCGCCGCCGTGATCAGCGCGGAAGGCATCCATCAGGAATTGTCCCAGGATGAACTGGCGCAAAAAGTGATCGCGGAGCTGCGCGAGGAATTCGGCATCGCCGGGCAACCGGCATGGTTCAAAGTCATCGCCGAAAAGCGCGCCACGTTCACCTGCGCGCCTAACCTGCAACGTCCATCACAACAGACTCCCCTGCCCCGCCTGCTGCTGGCGGGCGACTACACTGCCGGGGATTATCCCGCCACGCTGGAGGGGGCGGTGCTGAGCGGAATAAAATGCGCTGACATGGTCAGTGTGTAGCCCGCGTGGGGCTCCACAACCAACTGGCATTGCGCCAAAGTGAGCTACTTGGTCATTTGCTTCAACTTTGCGGTATCCGCGTCGGACGGCTGATGATTCAGACTCAGCAAGATGCTCGCCAGGCTTTTCACTGCTGCGGGCGCGGCAGCATCTTTTGTAATCGCCTCCAGCTTGGGTTTGTCCGCGTCGGCAGCCTTGTGCTTGAGATTCAATAACGCCTGCGCAATGGTTTTCTCTTGGGTGGAAGTGGTGGCCTCAGCAGACAGCTTCTTCAACTTATCCTTGTCAGCATCGCTCGGATAATGATTCAGACCGATCATGATTTCTGCCATCGTGCGCGTCGCGGCACTAACTTTGTCGTCCGCCGCAAACACGCTGGGGACAGCGAGTAGCAACAAGGAAACAATTACGGGTAAAGCAATTCTGAGCAAGTTCATTGCAGATTCTCCTTTGAAGTAAAAAAGATAGCATTCGATCCAGCAGACTGTCGGGATTCTCCGGCAACCTGTTTTAATATAGCATGGTTGTCGCCTATTTCAACCTGATCATGATTTTTTGGAACGCCCTTGGAATTACTTATTTTTTATCCTGCATGAGCATTTCCTGACGCTCGAACACCTGTTCCATCATCATCTGCATCATCTCCATGCGTTC
>JANONV010000100.1:0-2201 GCA_031421015.1 Gallionella sp.
GGAGAGCCTGCGTCCAACCATTAGACGGAGAAAGCCTTTGGTTGGAGTAAGCTCGATTTACTTGCAGCTAAACGCGTGGATTCAAGTTCCTTGGCCCAAATGACCTCTCGGCCTTTGATGCACGCACAAAGATATTCGGGATGTGTTGGAAAAAGGTTACACAAAATCTCCGTCCCCAAGAAAAAATTATTGGTAGAGCGCCGGGAATCGTTTGCGCAATTGCTCCAGCTTGGGTAAGTCGTGCATCACGATATAGGGTTTGGTCGGATGCAGCGCCAGGAAATTCTGGTGGTAATCCTCGGCCGGATAGAACTGTTGCAGCGGCACGACTTGCGTGACGATGGGCGCAGAGAAAGCGCGCTCGGCGGTCAGTTTCCGAATATAGCGTTGCGCCTCTTGCAGTTGCTCGGCACTGTTATAAAAGATCGCCGAACGATATTGGCTGCCGTAATCAGGTCCCTGGCGATTGAGCTGGGTGGGGTCGTGCGCAACGCTGAAAAATACTTGCAAGAGTTGTTGATAGGAAACCTGTGCCGGGTTGAAACGGACGATCACCGATTCGGCATGTCCCGTATTGCCATTGCCGACCAGCTCGTAATGCGCCGTGGCCGCACCGCCGCCCGCATAGCCGGACACCACGTCAGACACGCCCTTGACGTGCTTGAACAGCGCATCCACACCCCAGAAGCAGCCCCCGGCGAATACCGCTGTTTGCTCGGTCGGCGCGTGCCTGGCCGGTGCAGCCGCTACGCTCGATGCGGCTCCTGAGCCGAACACCAGGATCGCGCCACTGTATAGCAGACCACTACGGATTAATTCTCTTAATGACATGATGACACTCCTTAACCAAAAGTAAAAGCGAACGCTTCCGCATCGGCATCCAAAAATTCGATGCGGAAGGTGCGTTCGCCGACCTTTCCATCTTGCCTGATCAGTTGATACAGCCGCTGTTCGCGTATCACGCCATTGCCCTGCGCATCAATATCCTCGCCGTTATCCGCGCCGGGCGCAGCGCCATCCAGCGTGACTTTGAAACGCACCGGTTTGCCACTGTGCGTACCGAGCACCAGATGCAGATCACGACCGCGAAAGCGATAACTGATCGCGCCCCCGGAAATTTTCAAAGCGGAGGATTCGGCAGACATCAGCCACTTTCCATTTAGTGCCCACTGGTTCAACTTGAGAGCGCGAGGCGCGCTGTACAGCGCCGCAATGTCCTGTTTGATTGTCTCGGGCGAAGCCAGATTCTCCTGGCGCGCATAGCCTAGATAGGTTTCCGGCGAGCGCGCCGTAGCCGCCGCAGCAGCCGTCGCGCCCGAACCAGCCACTCGCACCAATTCATCACCCGAAGCCAGTCGGCCCCGATTCGCTTCCTTGAGCAAGGTCTGTATCATCTGCTCAGTTTCCTGATATTTGCCTTCGCCGAAGTGTTGATGGCGAATTTGACCTTGCATGTCGATCAAATATTTTGCAGGCCAATACTCGTTCTTGTAGGCATTCCAGATCGCGAACTGGTTATCCATCGCCACCGGATATTTGATGCCCAGATCGCGGATCGCCTTTTCGACATTGCGCTGGTCCTTTTCAAACGCGAATTCCGGCGAGTGTACGCCGATGATAACCAGCCCCTGGCTGCGATACTTTTCATCCCAGGCTTTCAGATAAGGCAGGGTGCGCAAGCAGTTGATGCACGAATAAGTCCAGAAATCGATCAGCACCACTTTGCCGCGCAACATCTCGGAAGTCAGCGGCGGTGCATTCAGCCACTGCGTCGCACCAATCAAGGGCGGGGCCATGCGGCTGTTTGCCGAACTTTCAGCTTTCGGTTTAGCGGCCAATTTCTCAATCAATCGTTGCTCGGTATCCGCGGTACTCAAAAATGAAAACTGCGCGAGGAAGCGCGTGTCCCAGCCCAGCGCGATGGCCACCACGCCAGCCAGCACGGCAACCCCCAGGCCGCGCCGTATCCATTCTTCCGCGCCCAAACCGCGCTTCATCAGACTGAACACCCGCCCGCCCGCCAGCAAGGCGACCGCTAGCGAAGACGCCGCACCGGCAGCGAACACCAACAGCAGCATCGCGCTGTAAAGATTCGCGCCACTCAGCGCCGCGCCGGCCAGCACCAGGCCCAAAATCGGCCCGGCGCAGGGCGCCCACAAAAATCCTATCGCGACGCCCAGCAGCAGCGAACCTTTGACGCT
>JANONV010000101.1:0-14213 GCA_031421015.1 Gallionella sp.
TTTCCCGTACAGCGGCGCGGTCAACAACCAGGTATGCCAGCGCAGCTTGATCGCGGGGTCTTGCAGCGCGCGCCGCCAGGCGAAAGCCAGCGCGATGACGGCCAGCAACACGATCCAGCCGTAATTGCGCACGAAATCCGAAACGCTTAACATTACCACGGTCAGGAACGGCAATTTTTGTTTGGTGTTGGCGAACACCGAGACGATTTGCGGCACCACATAGGTCAGCAAAAAAATCACGATCAAAAACGCCACCACGGTGACGATGGCCGGGTAGGTGAACGCGAGCTTGACCTTTTGCACCAGCGCGTTGCGCCGCTCGATATAGTCGGCCAGCCGCGACAGCACCCGCGCCAATTGGCCGATCTGCTCGCCGGACGCGACCAGCGCGCGATAAATGTCGGCAAAATCGCGCGGGTGTTTTGCCAGCGCATCGGACAGCGAAGCGCCGCCCATCACCTCCGAGCGTATCGAGGCGATCAGATCGCGCACATAAGTGCGCTCGGCCTGCTCCAGCAACGCGGAGAACGCCTGCTCCAGCGGCAGGCTGGCTTCCAGCAGGCTGGCCAGTTGGCGGGTGAACAAAGAAAGCTCCACGGTCGACAGGCGGTCGCCGAATGCGCTGCGTTTGGTCAGCCCCGCCGCGTCGAGCTGGGTCGCAATCGCATCGACCGTAATCGGCGTTAAACCTTGTGTGCGCAACTCCGATCGCGCAGCGCGTGCGCTGTCGGAGTTGACTACGCCTTTTTTGGTAGCGCCAAGCGCATCGGCGGCTTCGTAACGGAATGCTGGCATAGTGGGTTGTTTAGCGGGGTGACAGAGATGAGATGGCTAATTTCATTTCTAAATTAAAAGTGATTTTTTGCAGGTTGCGTTTCACCTGCCGGATATAGCTGTATGGCTGAGAGCCGGACCCGCTACGCTGTAACATCTTAAAACCAACCCCTCCCGGCCTCCCCTTGTCAGGGGAGGAGCTAAGCTTTCCCCCTGATTTGCTCCCCCCTGATAAGGGGGGGTATGGGGGGGTTGGGGGACTGAGGGGGGTTGGTTTACGAAGATTCATGTGTTATTTGGCACGACAAATTAACGTACTATTAAAATGGAAATGGAATAAGGTGTGCATGGTAAAAGTTTGCGTAATTATTTTGTTGGAAACCTGCTTCCGGCGTCCATTGCGCCATGCAGAACGCGCACGATGCATAAATCATCCGGGGTATCCTGAAAGAAGATCACGTAATTCCCGTAGGCGCTCGACCGGATGTTTTCGCCAAGTTCGTGCCTGGAGCGGCAGGCTTTGGGCGAGGCGGCGATCCTGTCGCACTGGCTGCGCAACTCCGCGATGAAGGCGATTGCCCGGCGAGGGTTGTCTTGTGCGATGTAATCGCCGATCGCTTCCATGTCCTGGGCGGCAAGCGGCGAGATGACGTATTTCGCCACGCCGCTTATTCTTTTGCCAGGTTGCGGTATTTGGTCTCCAGCCGTCCGAAAACTTCGCCTGACGGGAGGCCTTGCCCGCTGGCTATGCCCGCTGCAACGGCGGCACACAATTCTTCGGGAGAGAGTTTGGGGATCAGTTGAATGACCAATCCCTGCGATGTCAGCTCGAATTCCTGCCCCGGACGGAGGTGCATGGCTACGCGCACCTCTTCGGGGAAGGAGATGCGGAAATCGCTGGATAGTGTGGCTGTACTCATATGTAAGTCCTCGTTCAATGTTGCGGCAATTTACACCCGGACAGCGGGGAGGGCAACAGGCTGTCAGTCTTTGGTGACGCGCAGCAATTCCGCCTGCGTCGTCGTGCCATCCGCCAACCAGCGCTCGCCGTCTTCGCGCATGGTGCGCATTCCGTCGCGCTGCGCGGTGGCGCGTATATCGGCTTCCGATGCGCGGTTATGGATTTGCGCGCGGATCTGGTCGGTGGCCAGCAATAATTCATACACGCCGACTCGTCCTTGATATCCGGTGTGGCCGCATTTATCGCAACCGGTTGCCTGCCAGAATTGGCCTTCATGCCGTTTGCAGTGCTCGCATAACTTGCGCACCAGACGCTGCGCGACCACGCCGAGCAGCGACGACGACAACAGAAACGGTTCGATGCCCATGTCGAGCAGGCGCGTGACTGCCGCCGTCGCATCGTTGGTGTGCAGGGTCGCCAGCACCAGGTGGCCGGTGAGCGACGCCTGCACCGCGATTTGCGCGGTTTCCAGATCGCGGATCTCGCCGATCATGATGATGTCCGGGTCTTGCCGCAGGATTGCTCGCAAAGCTTTGGCGAAGGTCATGTCGATGCGTGGATTAACTTGCGTCTGGCCGACACCGTTCAGTTCGTATTCGATCGGGTCTTCGACTGTCAGGATATTGGTGCGGGTGTCATTCAGCCTTGACAGCGCGGCATACAGCGTGGTGGTCTTGCCGGAACCGGTCGGGCCGGTAACCAGCACGATGCCGTGCGGCTGCGCGATCAGTTTGTCAAATTGCGCCAGCACCTCCGCGCTCATGCCTAGATGCTGCAAGTCGAGCTTGCCGCCTTCCTTGTCGAGCAGGCGCAACACCGCGCGTTCGCCGTGTCCGGTCGGCAGCGTGGAAACCCGCACATCCACCGGCTTGCCGCCGACGCGCAGCGTGATGCGGCCATCCTGCGGCAGGCGTTTTTCGGCGATGTCGAGCTGCGCCATGATCTTGATGCGCGAAATCAGCGAGGCGTGGATCGCCTTCTTCGGTCGCACCACATCGCGCAAGCTGCCGTCAATGCGAAAGCGCACCACCGAAATCTGCTCGAACGGCTCGATATGAATATCCGACGCGCCTTCGCGCAATGCCTGCGTCAGCAGCGCGTTAATCATGCGGATCACCGGCGCATCGTCCGCCGATTCGAGCAAGTCCCCAATTGCGGGCATGTCCAGCATCAATTTATTCAGGTCCAGATCGGACTCGTATTCATCGATGACCTGCGCCGCATCGCCGCCCGAACCGGCATAGGCTTTCGCAATCTCCGCTTCGAGCTCTGCGCGCGGCATCGCTTTCAGTTTGACGAATCCGAAATTTCGGCTCACCTCCGCAATCGCGCCCGGCCTGGTCGCATCCGACACCCAGACTTCAACGGCGCTGTCCACAGCGTCGCTGCGCTGTGCCAGCAGTCCGAAGTCGCGGGCGAATGCATAGGGAAGAAGGCGGGCATCCAAAACTGAATCACTCATTGTGAATTACTGCTGCTGCGGTGCTTCCGCTGCAGGCGGTTCTTGGGGAGCAGTGTCTTGTGGAAGTTCTGGCTGTTTATTCACAGTGCCAGGCTCGGTCTGCCCGGACAAAGAACCGCCGACCATGCGGCCATCCTGCAGCGGCGGCAACAGCGGCGCGCCCATGTCCGGCAGCACCAGCTTTTGCTCCGGTTGCGCGGCGATTTGCTCGTTGCGGATGTATTCGTAGCGGTCGTTCGCCAGATTCACGCTTTGCTCGTTGCTGCGTATCACGGTCGGTCGCAGGAACACCATCAAGTTGGTTTTGACGCGGCTGCGCTTCTGGTATTTGAATAAATTGCCGAGGATCGGAATATCGCCCAGCCCCGGCACTTTCACGACACTGTCCCGCTGTGTGTCATCAATCAATCCACCCAGCACGATGACCTGTCCATCGTCCACCAGCACGTTGGTTTCGATCGAGCGCTTGTTGGTGGTGATGCCGGCGACACCTGTCGTGTCTTGCACGCTCGAGGTCTCCTGATAAATCGCCATTTTGACCGTGCCGCCTTGGGAAATTTGCG
The DNA here is from genome assembly GCA_031421015.1 of Gallionella sp. Taxonomy (GTDB): domain Bacteria; phylum Pseudomonadota; class Gammaproteobacteria; order Burkholderiales; family Gallionellaceae; genus Gallionella. The sequence goes on from JANONV010000101.1 coordinate 3,761, forward strand.
GTCGCACGCGCAGCGTCAAGCCGACATCCTTGCGCTCAATGGTCTGGAACGGACTTGCCCCCGCCGTGCCCGAAGTGAACTGGCCGGTGATGAAGGGGACGTTCTGGCCGACGATGATTTTCGCTTCTTCGTTATCCAGCGTGATCAGGTTGGGCATGGACAGGATATTGGCGTCGTCGTCGGACGCCAGCGCGCGGGCCAATGCGCCCAGGCCGAGCTGACCGGCGGCCTGGCGGAAAATGCCCAGGGACAAGCCGTTGCCCGGCGGCAGAGGGTTGCCCGTGGTTGCTTGTGCGGTTGCCTGGTTGATCAGGTTGTCGCCTCCGGTGCCAAATCCGGTTACCGCGCCGGCCCGATACCTGCTGTTGATATCCCCCGACAGGGCGGCCCATTGCACGCCGAATTCGGCGGCTCGCGTGGCGGTCACTTCGACGATCAGCGATTCGATATAAACCTGGGCACGGCGCGCGTCGAGCTGGTCGATGATGGAGCGCAAATTGCGATACACCGCCTCGCTGGCGGTGATGATCAGGGTATTGGTCGAGGCATCGGCTTGAATAAATCCGGCCGTGCCGCCGCTGGACAGCGCAGCCTGTGCCTGTCCGGGCGCTGCGGACGGGGCGGGAGCGGACAAATCCGACGACACCACGGCACGCAAAGTCTGCGCGAGTTTGGTCGCTTCCGCGTTTTTTAAATAGACGACATGCACATTGCCCGGTTGCGCGGTAGGCTGATCGAGTTTGGCGATCAGCGATTTCGCCAGGTTGGCGCGGGCTTCGGACGGTGCGCGCACGATGACCGAGTTGCTGCGCGATTCCGCCAGCAGGCTGATGCGCCCGGCATCGCCGCCGGGAGCGCCGGCTCCAGGCTCCAGCAGCCGATTGACCATCGCCGCAATATCGCTGGCGATCGCATGGCGGATAGGCACCACCTCCAGTTCGCTGCTGGCCGGGCCATCCAGCGCCGAAATTATTTTGCCCAGCCGCAGCAGGTTGTCGGCGTAATCGGTGATGACCAGCGTGTTGTTTCCGGGGTTGGCGTTGATGGTGTTGTTGGGTGAGATCAGCGGGCGCAATACCGCCACCAGATTGGCCGCCGACTCATAATTCAAACGAAACACCCGCGTCGCGATCTGGTCGCCGCGCACCGCACCGGCCTGGCCGGAAATGGATTGAAGCGGACCCGCTTGCAGCTTGGCGTCCGCTTCCGGCACCACTTTGGTATAGCCGTTGGCGGTGACCACAGTGTAACCGTGCAAGCGCAACACCGAGGTCAACAACTGGAATGCCTGAGCCTTGGTGAGCGGTTTTTCGGATGCCAGGTTGACCTTGCCTTTGACACGCGGGTCGATGATGAACGTCGTGTTGGTGTAATCGCCGACCGCCGCGATCACCGATTCGATATCGGCGTCGACGAAGTTGAGCGTGACCTTGTTTGTGCCGGTGACTTGATTGGCGCCCGGAGCTGCGTTCGGCTCCGGATCTTGCGCCTGCGCCTGCGACATGCCTGCCACAGCGCACAGCAACATGATTGCCGCACTCCAGCCCCGCCATCCTTGATATCCCCCCTTTTCGCAACGGGGGGTTAGGGGGGATTTTTCTGCCAATCTGTTTTTTATCATTTAAACTCTAGCGCGATCACGTCTTTGTCGGCTTCCTTGCGGCGCTGCCCCAGCAAATTCAGAAAATTTGCCAGCCTCTGTTCTTGTCCTGCCTCGGCTTCTGCCTTGCCGGAAAACTGCAATCGTCCGTTGCCGAACATTCCTGAACCGCTTAACAGCATCGGCCCTTTGATCGTCTTCAGCGTCACATCTGCCTGTGTCCCGCGCCAGTCGAAAGCCAGGTTATAGCTGCCCAGCGGTTTGACCGGCGACAGCCGCGACGCGAGGTCATTCATTTCCAGATTCATCGCTCCGGCCACCTCGATTTTTCCATCCAGCCGCGCCAATTGCAGCAGCCCCCACGATAAGCGCATCTGGCCGGATGGCTGCACCGTATTCAGCGGCGCGCCCAGGGCGGCCAGCCGTTCTGCGGGCAATAAAATTTCCGCCGGACTCACTTGCCATTGACGCCAGCTTCCCGTCACGCTGACCGGCTGCGACAGCGCCTCAGCGTTTTCCAGTTCGGCTTCGACGCTTCCCAGCAATATCACGGGGGACAAATGCCACGAGAAACGTCCCGGCAACAGCGGCGTTACCGCATCGCTGCCGCTGGCCGCGCCGCCGATGAAGGCCGAGCCGCTCCACAATGTGCCACGCGCATCCCCCAGCGTCAAGCGTCCCGCAGTCTGCTTTTCTATCATGGCTGCCATCCAGGTCGCCGGAAAAAACAACAGCACGGTGAGCGCGACACTGGCGATTCCAGCCAACAGCCACATCACGAGGCGGCGCAATGGATGGCCTTCTTACGTTTGCTGTCCACGAAAGTTGTGTAGGGTGGATAAAGCGCAGCGTATCCACCAGAATATTCGGGGCATCGGCAACCATTGGTGGAAACGCTGCGCTTTTTCCACCCTACGGTTGGTTTTGGTTCCAGCTCGTCCGGCTTAGGATTATTCATTTCCGGATTTGCGCAACGTCAATGTCGCATCGATCATATCGGGCTGAGCCAGCGCGACAATGTTGGCGTCGGCCACGGAAAGCCGCGCGGTTTTTTGCATATCGTCCAGCCAATTCAGCGTGCCGGCAAAAGAGACTGCGGCGAGTTGCACTTTCGCAAAGCCGCCGCTCAGCGTCACGCTTTTCGGTTTGATGCCGTTGCGGGCGAGCGCGGCTTCGATATTTTCCCTGGACATCGCGCTCGACGGCGCAGCGGAATTTCCGGCTCTGGGCTGCGCAGGCTTTTGAGAGAGTGCCGCCGCTTGTTTCGACAATTCCTGTAGTTGCGCAACTTGCTGGCGCAGCAGCGGCAGATTTTTGTTCAACTGTTCGCGCCCGGCCAGGGCCGGGTCGATCAGCAATGCGTAGATCAGGCCGAGCCCCGCCACCGCAGCGGCGGCAGAGAGCATCGCGCGCTCGCGCGCATCGCGCACCGCCCAGAATTCCGAGAACGATTTTCTGGATAACTCCAACAGGCCGGACGGATTCATTTCGCGCTCCCGATTTTCCAGACCACCGCGCCCGATTGTTCAGGCGCAAGGTCCAGCGTTAAACCGCGCTTGGCAAGCGCGGTTTTTAGCTGTTGTGTCGGCGCTTCTACCCCGGCTTTCAAGCGAACGAACAGGCTGCGCTCGCGAAACTCGAGTGCGGCAATCGCGGTTGTTTTGCCCGCTGCTACAACAGCGCTGGACCACGCCTCGCCAAACGCCGCCATGAGCGCCGTAAAATCATCCGGCGCCGCTTCGCCCGAATCGCGTTTGGCGGCCGCGAGCTTCTGCTGCATTTGCGCGATGGGATCGATGATGACGGACTCTTTCGGATAGGCCGATTTGTAGATATGGATCATGGATGATCGCAGCGCATCAGCTTCGCTCCCCATGCGCCACCAGCCGATATTCAGGGCGGCGGCATTGATGACCAGCAGCGCAACGGCCAGCGCCAGCGGCCAGCGCCACGCGCGCCAGTCCAGTACGGGGCCGTATCCGGCAGCCATCCCCGCCATCAGGTCGAGCGTCGTGTCGCGCGCGCCGTCAATCCAGCGCGACCAGTTGTCGGCAGAGACGCTGACGCGTTCCTTCAGTGCGGGACTGTCGGCCACCGCTTCTCGATATGCGTGCAGGGCCGTTTGCGGCACGTAAAGTGTGACCGGTGCTGCCGGCACTATCGCGCACAGTGTCTGAATAAGCTGGTGCGCTGCCGTTTCGTCCGATCCGACATTGATCGCCAAACCGATGCCATCCTGTTCCGACAAACGCAGCGTCAAGTCAATGTCGGCATCCTGTTCGTTGATCGCGGCGACCACGCTGTCCGGCTGACCAGACTGATAGGATAAGCACAGTTGCGCGGGCAATGCCGCGATATGGCGCGCACCGAACCCGATCAGGGTCTTGGCCAGCGTGTCGAGCCAGGCGCGCTGCACCACCGCGACGGTGCGCAAGCCATCTGCTACGCCGCCCGCGACCACCACGCAGTCAGCCGGATCGCCGATCAACTGGTCTTCGACCAAGTTGGGCAAAGCGGTCTTCAGCCTGGCTGACGACAGCGGCGGCACCTTCACGCGCAGCAAAGCGACATCACTGGCGGCCAGCAGCATTACCACACGTTTCGCAGTCGCTATCGCGCCGGATAACTCGGATAATGTCGCCATGCCTTGACGCCCGATTGCCTTGCCCTGTGATACCAGTGCGAACGGACAAGCCAGGGCAAGCCAGTCCGGCGCGCTGTCAGCGGCGGCTTTGCAAGGCAAGCGGATATAGAGTGTGTCCACAGAAGCTCAAGTATTTTCCTATAATTCCCGAACCCAGATCAGCCTGGTGTTAGTGCCATTGCGTTCGATCAACGCCTGCACTTCCAGCTCGGCCCGGCTCATGCGTACTTTACCATTGACCAGAAAGTAACGGGTCGTGACCGACAGATTATTGGCTGGCAGGGTCGAAGATTTCCACTGCAAGCGGTTCGAAAAATCGGCAATATCGCGAAAACTGGCGGTGTTGCGGTTCGCCACCAGCGCAGTTGCGCCGGAAAGCGAAAGCGTAGCGATTCTGGCGGCCAATACCTCGGCCGACGCGGTATTGACATTGACCGGCGTGGCGGTCGGCAGGAAGATCACGAAATCTTTCAGTTTGGCCAGCGTCTCGGGGGAGAAGCCCGGCACCGCGAGCAGGTCGTCTAACCGGGTGAGATACATCGGCTGCGGGCCGGGTTGACCGCCGCTGTTCGCAGCGGCGGCTTGCGGTTTTTTCATGGACGCCGCCATCGCTTCGGCAGTCGCTTGCGCCAGCGCCGGATCGAGCCGGGCATTGTCGAGCAGCCGCTCGAACACGGCGACCTCGGCGGGATTGATGGTCCCATCGGGGCACAGGTTGGTCAGGTTGTAACGCGCCTGCGCATCGCTGACGCTGCCCGATAAGGTCGCATCGGTGGCGTCGGTATCGGCGCGGTTGTTTTCGACATATTGATCGAGCCGCGTTTCCGCGAGCGACACCGCCCACGGCTCATCCGGATTGTCGGTGCTCGAATGCTTCGCATCTTCGCGCAGGATCAGGCCGGCCCAGTCGAGCGCGCCGCGCAGGATCCATTCGTTTTGCAACTGCAGGCGCTGGTTTTCGATCGAGCGCACTTGCACCTGCTGTTGCCAGAAAAGACTGGCGACGATGGTGATCGCCAGTGTCGTCAGCAACAGCGCCGTGATCACTGCGACGCCGCGTTGCCGGTGGATCCGAAAAGCCCTTCGACAAAGCTCAGGACAGGCTTTTGGCCGGGCACCCGGCGTGGCGGGGCGCGCCCTCACACCGCCCCCAGCAAAAATATCTTTTGCATGCCGGTGTCGCGCCCGCGCAATTGCAATGTGACTTCCAGCCCGGTCGGTGCAGGATTCGCGGTCGAGCCGGCGGTCGGTGTCTGTGCGCCGACCCCCGCGCGCCAGCCGCCGCTGACCCAGATACGCATCGTCATGGCAGTCACGTCCGATTGCAGTTTCACTTCCTGGGCCGAGCCGATATCATCTGCGACCGCGTCTTTCGCTTCAGCCAGCCACAGGGTGTCCAGATCTGTCAAATCGCGCGTCGCGGCCGACTCGCGGCGCGTCAACACGCCGTTCTTGAGCCGATAGGCGACGACTTGCAGCCGCGACGGCTGGTTGTCGGCAAACACCGTGCGCACCAGCGTGAGCCGCTCTTGCCCGACGTTCAACGAGGGTCTGCTCTGCAAGACGGAGTGGTCGGCCAGATGCGCGCAATCGTTTTGCAACTGGGCGAAAGCGATCTGCATCCCGCGCGTTTGCTCCATCTCGCCGGTGAGCGCGATGCGCGCCCGCACGATGCTGTCGAGTCCGCGCCAACCGAGTACCGCGACGAATCCGAGCACGCTGATGGCGACCAGCAATTCGACCAGAGTCAAGCCGCGCTGCCTGGCCGGACGTTCAGCGCCGCTGCTTTTGCTTGACCTGTTACACATTCGGCACCACCTGGGTCAGCTTGATGATGCGCCGCGCCGGATTTTTTGTGTCCCCCGCATTCTGTCCATCGAAGACGCTCACTTCGACGCGGCGGAAAAAAGGGTTCGGTGTGGCGAAAACGTTTTCTTCGCAGGTCAGTTGCAACTCGCCCTGCGGACAATCGAAGGTGCGCTGACCCAGCGCAGGCCATTCATGCGCCAGACGGATTTGCGACAACCGGTTTTCCGCCGACCAGGTCGCCATCATCGCGGCGCGCAAGTCGCTGCTGTTTTGCGTCAGGCTGCCGACCGCGCGCAGACTGGCGCCCAACGCGGTGCCGACGATGACCAGCGCCACCAGCACTTCGAGCAAAGTAAAGCCTGCGCTGTGATGTAAAGGTCGCCTCATGTTATTCCGGTTTGCATTAAAACAACGACGGTTTTGTAGGGTGCGTTTCACGCACCGCCTTTGGTACAACGATGGTGCGTGAAACGCACCCTACGATATTTCATTATCGAAAAATGGAATTACTCCACCGCAAAATGTCCGATTCCATCGGCGCGAATGGCGACCTGCGCATCCCCGACTGCCAGCGTCAGGACAAAAGGTATGCCGACCGGTTCGCGGCCGAAGATGATGCGCAATGGCGCGGCTTGCTCCGCCGACGGAGGGCTGACCGAGAATGTGACCGGGGAGCGCTTGAATTCGCGCTCGCGCAACAAGTCGTCCTGCTTGAGCACTTGCCAGGTATTTTCCTCGCGCAGCAGGAAACGGTAACGCTCCGCCTCAGCCTCGAATGCGATCGGACGGTTGCGCACGATGGCCTCGTCGCGCGCCAGTTGCAACAGCAACGCGATTCGTTGCGCGTCATTTTGTAACGCTTGACGCTCGCTTGGCATCGCGTTGAATGACACCATGCCGAGCGTGATGCCGACGATTACCATCACCACCAGCAACTCCAGCAGCGTGAAGCCGCGCGACAGCCGTATTAAATCCCCCCTAGCCCCCCTTTTCACCTGCGTACCCCTTGCGGGTGAAAAAGGGGGGGCTAGGGGGGCAACCGCAGACGTAATTACAGATCCCACGAACCGATATCGGCATCGTTACCGGCCCCGCCCGGTTGTCCATCCGCGCCCAGCGAGAACACATCGAGTTCGCCCTTGATGCCGGGCGACAGATACTGATAGGGATTGCCCCACGGGTCTTTCGGCAGCTTGTCTATATAACCGTCGCTTTTCCAGCCTTTGGCCTCGGGCCCTGTGGCCGGCTTGGCGATCAGCGCCTGCAAACCCTGCTCGCTGGTCGGATAGCGCTGATTGTCGAGCTTGTAAAGTTTGAGCGCCTGCATCACCGTGGCGATGTCCTGCTTGGCCGCGATGATGCGCGCGTCGTCGGTGCGCCCCATCAGCTTGGGCACGACCAATGCGGCCAGGATGCCCATGATAACGACCACTACCATGATTTCGATCAAGGTGAAGCCGCGTGCCGTGCAAGGACGGCGATATGAAAGAATAAAAACGTTGCGCATAAGTTTAGGAGCTTTCAAGAAGTGCTGAACGAGCCGCTAGTATAAACCCGAAGCCGGATCCCGATAGTGCCCTTGAGTCGATTGAATTTCAATCCGGTGCCGACCGGACGATACTCCTGGATTTATACGGGTCGAGTGCCGACAATGATTTGTAAATTCTGCTGGGAGCACTATAATGCGCGGCCTCAGACGGCATCCGTAAATTCAGTGCGGCATCGCCGCACTTTGTTTTTTTAGAAAAGAGAATATGCCCGTTATCACTTTGCCGGATGGTTCGCAGCGCAGCTTTGCGCAGCCGGTGACAGTTGCCGAAGTTGCGCTCAGCATCGGCGCGGGTTTGGCGCGCGCCGCGCTGGCGGGCAAGGTGGACGGCCAGATGGTGGACACCTCGCATCTGATCGCGCAGGACGCCGCGCTGGCCATCATCACCGATAAGGATGCGGAGGGTGTGGAGATCATTCGCCATTCGACCGCGCATTTGCTGGCTTATGCGGTGAAAGAATTATTCCCCGATGCGCAAGTCACTATCGGTCCGGTCATCGAAAACGGATTTTTCTATGATTTTTCCTATCGGCGCCCGTTCACGCCTGAAGATCTGGCGGCGATCGAGAAGCGCATGGCGGAGCTTGCCAGGCAAGACATTCCGGTGACACGCAAGGTGTTGCAGCGCGACGAAGCGGTGAGCTATTTCAAAAGCATCAACGAACATTACAAAGCGGAGATCATCGCTTCGATTCCGGCGCATGAAGCGGTGTCGCTGTACACCGAAGGCGACTTTACCGATCTGTGCCGCGGCCCGCACGTGCCGTCCACCGGCAAGCTGAAAGTATTCAAGCTGATGAAACTGGCGGGTGCGTACTGGCGCGGCGACTCGAAGAACGAGATGTTGCAGCGCATCTACGGCACGGCTTGGGCGAAGAAGGAAGAGCTGGATGCCTATTTGCATCGGATCGAAGAAGCCGAAAAGCGCGACCACCGCAAGCTGGGCAAGCATCTGGAATTGTTCCACATGCAGGATTCGTCGCCGGGCATGGTGTTCTGGCATCCCAAGGGCTGGACGCTGTGGCAGGAAGTCGAGCAATACATGCGCCGCAAATTCCGCGAGCATGATTATCAAGAGGTACGCACCCCGACCATCATGGACAGAACCCTGTGGGAAAAGTCCGGTCACTGGGAAAATTTTCACGACAACATGTTCATTACCGCATCGGAAAATCGCGACTACGCGGTGAAGCCGATGAATTGCCCCGGACATGTGCAGATTTTCAATCACGGCTTGCACAGCTATCGCGACTTGCCATTGCGTCTGGCGGAGTTCGGTTCCTGCCACCGCAACGAGACTTCCGGTTCCTTGCATGGTTTGATGCGGGTGCGCGGTTTCACCCAGGACGATGCGCATATTTTTTGCACCGAAGATCAGGTGCAGCCTGAGGTATCTAAGTTCATCGTGATGTTGAACGAGGTATATCGCGATTTTGGTTTCGATGAGGTTCTGGTCAAGCTATCCACGCGCCCGGTAAAGCGCGTCGGTTCGGATGAAACCTGGGACAAGGCCGAAGCCGCCCTGGCGTCAGCCCTGAAGCAAAACGGCCTGGCTTATGATGTCCAGCCGGGCGAGGGCGCGTTCTACGGCCCCAAGGTCGAATTCACGCTGAAAGACAGTCTGGGCCGCCTGTGGCAATGCGGTACGATACAGCTCGATTTCAACCTGCCGGTGCGTTTGGGTGCTGAGTTTGTGGATGAAGACAACACCCGCAAACCCCCGGTGATGCTGCATCGCGCCATTCTGGGTTCGATGGAACGCTTCATCGGGATTTTGATCGAGCACCATGCCGGCGCCTTTCCGTTATGGCTGTCGCCGATACAACTGGTGCTGATGAATATCTCGCAGGCGCAGGAAGAATATGTGACCCAGGTAGCGCAGAAGTTGCGCGCCACCGGACTGCGTGTGCAATCGGATTTGCGCAATGAGAAGATTACCTATAAAATACGCGAACATAGCTTGCAAAAATTACCTTATCAACTGATTATCGGCGATAAGGAAGTGGCTGCAGGTTTGGTGGCCGTGCGTGCCCGCAGTGGCGAAGATCTCGGACAGATGACGTTGGAAGCCCTGCTTCAGCGTCTGCAAACCGAGATCAAGAACGGGTAGCACGGCTTACATATTATCAATTTGGAGATATTGAGATAGCACAAGACAAAGCGCAGCGCATGAATGAGATGATTACAGCACCGCAGGTGCGACTCATTGGTGTAGAAAAAGAGCCCCTCGGGATTGTAGCCATCGCAGAAGCGTTGCGTATGGCAAGCGAAGCAGAGCTGGATTTGGTGGAGATCTCGCCGTTGGCGGATCCGCCGGTATGTCGCATCATGGACATCGGCAAATTCAAGTATGCCGAAAGCAAGAAGCTGCATGAAGCCAAGCTCAAGCAAAAGCAAGTCCAGATCAAGGAAATCAAGTTTCGTCCAAATACGGACGAAGGCGATTACAACATCAAGCTGCGCAACTTGATCAAGTTTTTGGATGACGGCGACAAAACGAAGGTCACACTGCGTTTTCGTGGCCGTGAAATGGCCCACCAGGAAATCGGCATGCGCTTGATCGAGCGCGTCAGGGCGGACTTGACAGAGCATGGCATAGTCGAACAGTTTCCCAAGATGGAAGGCCGCCAGATGGTGATGGTGTTGTCGCCTAAAGCCAAGAAGAAGGAAGTTAAGGAAGGTAAGGAAATTAAGGAAGTCAAGGCGGTTAAGGTCAAGGCAGTTAAGGCAGTAAAGCAAGAATAAGCGGCAGTTGCTTCGACAGCAAGGGGATGGTCGAGGCGATGTAACAAATGGTTCCCCGATAAAAAGTGGTGTATGGGTCTTTAAAGTTTTTTCTCTGGAAGTTTTT
>JANONV010000102.1:0-10084 GCA_031421015.1 Gallionella sp.
GTTCGAGCAGCCGTGGGAGCGATACACCCCGCACTCCCTTCCCAACCCTCCCCCGGTGGGAGAGGGAGCAGAACCTCCACTCATCGGGGGAAAGCAGGGAGAAGGAGCAGAACCCTCTCCCACCGAGGTAAAGCAGGGAGAGGGAGCAGAACCCTCTCCCACCGAGGGAGGGCAGGGAGAGGGAGCAGAACCCTCTCCCACCGGGGGAGGGCAGGGAGGGGGTGCGCGTTATGGCAAACCCTCGCGCATCGTCTCCGCCCTGCAAATCATGCTGGACGGCCCCATCGGCGCAGCGGCGTTCAACAACGAATTCGGTCGCCCGAATCTGGCCGGATATTTCCGCACCTTTGAAGAGCACGTCAGCGGCGAGATGCGCGGCTACCACAAGCCCATCATGCTGGCGGGCGGGGTGGGCAATATCTCGGCGATCCACACCCACAAACACGAATTGCCGGTCGGCGCGCTGGTGGTGCATCTCGGCGGCCCCGGCATGTTGATCGGTCTGGGCGGCGGTGCGGCATCCAGCATGGATACCGGAAAAAATACCGAGAACCTGGATTTCGATTCGGTGCAGCGCGGCAATCCCGAGATGCAGCGCCGTGCGCAGGAAGTGATAGATCGTTGCTGGCAGATGGGCGCGAACAATCCTATCCTTTCCATCCACGATGTCGGCGCGGGCGGCATGTCCAACGCGCTGCCTGAGCTGGCGCATGGCGGCGGGCGCGGCGCGCGTTTCGAGTTGCGCAAGATTCCGCTGGACGAGACCGGTATGTCGCCGAAACAAATCTGGTGCAACGAATCGCAGGAGCGCTATGTGCTGGCGATTGCGCCGGAGCGAGTGGAAGAATTCCGCGCGTTATGCGAGCGCGAACGCTGTCCGTTTGCGGTGGTCGGTGTCGCGACGGCGGACAATCAACTCACCGTGCATGACCGGGTGTTCGGCGATTATCCGGTGGACATGCCGCTCTCGGTATTGTTCGGCAAGCCGCCCAAAATGACGCGCAACGTGGTGCGCGAAACAGCGCGCCTGCGTTCTTTCGATACCGGCAAAATCGAATTGCGCGAGGCGGTCGAGCGGGTGTTGCGCTTGCCCGCTGTGGCGAACAAGACCTTTCTGATCAGCATCGGCGACCGCACCGTAGGCGGCATGACCGCGCGCGACCAGATGGTCGGCCCGTGGCAGGCGCCGGTGGCCGATGTCGCCGTCACACTGATGGGTTTCAATACGAATCGCGCCGAAGTGTTCGCGCTCGGCGAACGCACGCCGCTGGCGCTGGTGAACGCACCTGCCTCCGGGCGCATGGCGGTGGGCGAGGCGATCACCAACATCGCGGCGGCACGCATAGCAAAAATCGGAGACATCAAGCTGTCGGCCAACTGGATGGCAGCGGCCGGACATCACGGCGAGGATGCCGCGCTGTTCGATACCGTGCGCGCGGTGGGCATGGAGCTGTGCCCGCAACTCGGCATCAGTATCCCGGTCGGCAAGGATTCCATGTCGATGAAAACAACATGGCTCGAAGAGACAGACGATCGCTCCCTCTCCCTTCGGGGGAGGGTTGGGGAGGGGGAAGGAGGGTTAGGGAGGGGGAGTGCCCGCAAAGAAGTAATTGCGCCGCTGTCGCTGATCGTCACCGCCTTCGCGCCGTGCGCGGATGCGCGCGACACGGTCACGCCCCAGATCGCCGCTTACCTGGATACCACGCTGTTGCTGATCGATCTGGGGCAGGGCAGGAACCGCATGGGCGGATCGGCGTTGGCGCAGGTGTACAAACAGGTCGGCGACGTCGCGCCGGATGTGGACGATGCGCGGGCGCTCAAATCGTTCTTCGAGCTGGTGCAAGAGCTGAATGCCGAGAACAAGCTATTCAGTTATCACGACCGCTCCGATGGCGGCGTGTTCGTGACGTTATGCGAAATGGCCTTCGCCGGACACATCGGCCTATCCATCAATCTTGACGAGTTGCACGGCGACACGCTGCGTGCCTTGTTCAATGAAGAGCTCGGCGCAGTGATACAAGTGCGCAACCGCGATGTGCAGAATGTGCTGGAACTGGCGCATGACGCTGGGCTGAAGAGCGTGCAGAAAATCGCCACGCTGAATCGAACCGGCATGATCGAAATTTTGCGCCACGGTGAAACATTGTTTGCGGACAGCGGCGTGAACCTGCAACGCATCTGGTCGGAGACCACCTGCCGGATGCAAAAGCTGCGCGACAACCCGGCCTGTGCGCAGCAGGAATTCGATAGCCTGCTGGATGCCGCCGATCCCGGTTTGCACGTCAAACTCACTTACGATTTGAACGAGAACCCCCTTCCCAACCCTTCCCCCAAAGGGAGAAGGGCTTCTCTTCCCTCTCCTATCGGGGGAGAGCTTGCGAGGGTGCAGAACATTCTGTCCCGCCCCAGCATCGCCATCCTGCGCGAGCAGGGCGTGAACGGGCAGGTGGAAATGGCGGCGGCGTTCGACCGCGCCGGTTTTGCGGCGGTGGACGTGCATATGAGCGACATAATCAGCGGCCGGGTCAAATTGAGCGACTTCAAGGGGATGGCGGCCTGCGGCGGATTCTCCTACGGCGACGTGCTCGGCGCCGGCGCGGGATGGGCAAAATCCATATTGTTCAACCCGCGTGCGCGCGATCAGTTCTCGGCTTTCTTTCAGCGCGCTGACACCTTCGCCCTGGGCGTGTGCAACGGCTGCCAGATGATGAGCAACTTGCATGAAATTATTCCCGGTGCAGAAAACTGGGCGCATTTTTCGCGCAATCTGTCCGAGCAATTCGAGGCGCGCTTCGTGATGGTGGAAGTGCAACCTTCGGCGTCGATATTTTTCAACGGCATGACGGGTAGCCGTATGCCCATCGTGGTATCGCACGGCGAGGGCTATGCCGATTTCGGCGATGCTAAAAAACTGAAGGCGGCGCAGGATTTGGTCACGCTGCGCTACGTGGATCACCGAGGCGATGTGACCGAAACCTACCCGCTTAACCCCAACGGATCGCCGCAAGGCATCACCGGCCTCACTACGCCGGACGGGCGCTTTTCGATCATGATGCCGCACCCCGAGCGCGTGTTCCGCGCCGTGCAGAACTCCTGGCATCCGTCGGATTGGCAGGAGAATGGCGCATGGCTGCGCATGTTCCAGAATGCGAGGAAGTGGGTGGGGTAGAAGTCTTTGCTTGAATAAAAAGGCGACCATTTAGTCGCCTTTTTTTGAGATTTTGGTTGACCAAGAGGATTCAACTGCGTACACTCCTGTGTACATTATTCAGGACATAATCATGAACGCCATCCATGCAGGAATCACCATTGGAGTCACAGAGTTGCGCGAGTCGCCGACACGCATACTCAAGCGCGCAGAAGATGAAGACCAGGCAGTCGCCATCCTCAACCACAACAAACCCGCAGGCTACATCATCTCGCCAAGGATGATGGAAGCCATGCTGGATTCCATCGCCGAGCGCATCGCCGAGGATCGTGCGAAAACGCGCCTGCCCACCTTAAGCAAAGCCCGCAAGGTCAAGCTGGATGAGCTATGAACTTGCCATCCATCCCGCTGCCGAGAAAGAATGGACAAAACCGGATAACAGTGTCAAACAGCGCTTCAAAGAAAAATTTGCCAAAGAGCGCCTCAATCATCCGCGTGTAGTGAAAGACGCGCTTCACGCACTTCCAGATTGCTACAAAATCAAGATCACCACTCCACAGTTTCGTCTGATCTACCACGTCAACGATGCAAAGCGCCTATTGACCATACTCTCGGTTGCATCCAGAGACGATGTGTATGAAGAATTGCGCGCGCGGCTCTGAGGATGTTTTTATTTCATGCCGCTCACCCTGAACGCATTTTTCTTTTCCGGGAAAAACATTGTGATGCTGACCCCTGTCACTGAGGAAATCACAGGCGGCATGAATAGCCGTGAGTCGGCTTCTTTCCTCTAGGCTTTCCAATGCAGCTACGATTTGGTCAATTGCTGCACCCAATGTGATTTTCTTTTCGCTCACGATAAATCCTTTCGTATCAAAAATAATCAGCAGAAAATACCAAAGACAACTCAGACTCATCGAGTCTGCGCAAAGAAAGTTCGATGATATTTGTGATCAAGTGATTCCCCTTTTAAACAAGCTGTGCTGCTGGCAATACAGCTGAAACTTTGTTTTCGCTTCGATTCTTTAAGTCCGTCAGGCCGCTAGAGGTGTTTCTTGGACTGGTGCGCAACGGTGACGATGATGACTTTTGAGGCAGTCAGGCGGTACACCAACAGGTATGGATATTCGGGGACGATAATCTCACGCGTACCGGCCTTGCGACCTATGCGCCCCAGCATGGGGAAATCAACCAAGTGGTCAGCCACTTTGATCATGCGGTTAATCACGCGCTCCGCAGCTCTAGGGTTGACAGTGGAAATGTACTGCTTGATGGACTCTATGTCCGCAATGGAACTGCGCGAAAATTCAAGCCGCTTTTTTGCGCTCATGCTTGGTAACGCCCAGCTTTCTTAACGCCTCCTCGCGTGTATACACTCGCCCTGCCTTTACATCGGCAAGCCCGGCGTCGATCTTTTTGAGCAGCCATTCCTCGTAGTCAAGTCGATCAGCGATTGCGCTTTTGACTAGCGCGTCTGGCTTGGTACGCGAGGCAGTAGAAATTTTTTCAAGCCGTTTGAGCATGGCTTGAGGCAGTGTGATGGGATGGTTCATGTTCGTGATCCTCCGGCTTCCTGGGTGTGGTCGATTTTACATCAAATGGGTAGGCGAGGACGTTCTCATGTGCTGAAGTGCGCGCGCTCAATCGATGAAGCCACATTCGCGCTGATGTCGGATAGCAAGTATTTCGATGCGATCTTTTGAGGGCAGGAAGCGATACAGAGCTACATACCCAGAGCGTCCATTCGAGATGACGAGTTCCCGCAGGTTGTGCGGGGCGGGGCGTCCGATCAGTGGGTGGCGCAGCAATACCGAAGTGGCATTAGCGATTTCTTCGCCTGTCATTCTTGCGAAGCGCGGCGCTTCTTGTTCAAGGAATTGGAATATCCGTTCGAGATCGATCAGTGCGCGTTCGGTGAAATGCACCCTGGGCATGGTGATCACCGAGCGGTGCGTTTGGTTGTGCGGGATTTATTCTTCGCGTAAGTGCTTGGGGGCTTGGTGTCAGTGCAAACTATAGGCTTGGGGCGTTTCGCGGCCTTGCCTGCGGTGCGCGCAAGGATGTATGCCTGTACATCTTCCATCGCGTAGAGCGCGCCGCCTGCATCCACTTCGGCGGCAGAGGCGATTGCGTCATTGATGAATGATTGCCGCATTTCGGCCAAGCGGGCTTGCGCTTCCAGTGCTTCAATCATAAAGGCGTGCGGAGACTTGCCGGAGGCTTGCGCGGCGGATGCGATGCGCGCTTTCAATTCTTCGGGTAGTTTCAGTGTGGTGGTGGCTGCCATGACGGTCTCCTTGTTGAGTGTCACCAAGGTAACACCTTGATGCGGGTTCGTCAATTGGCGGTGCGGGGAGGGCAGATGCAGCGGCGCGGCCTGCTACGACGAAGGTATAATGCGCGCCTTTGTTGTGGCGGGTTTTTGGCGTGTGTGGTTCGACAAGCTCACCACGAACGGCCCGGTTAATTTTCTCTGGAGTTCTCTTGTTTAAGCTCATAGGCGTCATTGCTGGTTACTACTTTTTTGGATTTTTCGGGGGGCTCTTCGGGCTGATCGTCGGGGCATTTTTCGATCGCATGAGAGCGTATGGCTCTGGCGGAATGAACCCGCTGCGGAACGCGCTTCGTCAAGCCGTTTTCCTTGAGACGGTGTTCATCTCGATGGGCAAGCTGGCCAAGGCGGATGGGCATGTCTCTCAAGACGAGGTCGCGCATGTCGAGCAGTTCATGCAAAAACTGGGCATGACTACGGAACATCGTCAGCAGGCGATTGCCTTGTTCAAGCGGGGTGCCGATCCGGTATTTGACATCGAGCCGACAGTCAAAAAATTCATGGCCGTTTGCGGGCACACCAAGGATCTGAAACAGATGTTGCTGGTTTATCTGATCGTGACGGCGCTGGCGGACGGACATTTCCATCCGGCTGAAGAAGCGTTGCTGGCCGACATCGCCGGTCATCTTGGCTATAACCAGGCCGCATTCAAGCACTTGATGGACATGGTGCTGAATCAATCCCACTTCGCCGGGGGGCAGGCCAACACAGCCGCAGCACTGGACGATGCCTATAAAGCCTTGGGCGTAACCAAAGACAGTACCGACCAGGAGATCAAGCGCGCCTATCGCAAGCTGATAAGCCAATACCACCCGGACAAGTTGATCGGCCAAGGCATGCCGGAAGACATGATCGCAATGGCAACCGAGCAGGCCAAAGAAATTCAGCTTGCCTATGACTTGATCAAGAAGAGCAGGAATATTTGAGGACGCCTCTAAAAATCCAAACTCCGTCGCGATACTGCGTTGCTCAAAAAATTTTAACGCTTACATATCATGTATATGCGGCGCGCTAAAATTTTTAGCGCGCCTTGTCTGGCTTAGGATTTTGAATTTTTAGAGGCGTCCTTGAGCTGTACATGAACGGAGCGGTCGCCGAACAGGCAAGATGCCGTTCGTCCCGAGTAGCCCGCACAGCGGGCGTATCGAAGGAAGCGCACTTCTTACACCGCAGTCAGAAATTAAGGCTACAGACGGAGCAACGCCGTATTTGTAGGGTGGATAAGCGTAGCGCATACACCAAGCCCACGTTGGTGGATGCGCTACGCTTATCCACCCTACAGGTGTCGTCTTAATTTCTGACTGCTGAGTAACTGCCGGAAGCAGGTTCATCGTCCGCTTTGTCATTGCCGGGGCGATGTGGTTTAATCGCACCCATGAAATTTCCCTTCCAAAACGTCGCGCTGATCGGCAAACACAAGGCTGCGGAAATCGCCGAGCCGTTGTTGCGTTTGGCCGCGTTTTTGTCGTCCAGAGGATTGACCGTGGTGGTGGACAGTCTGACCGCCGAGCATCTCAAGGATAGTCCCTATCCGGCGATGAGTCTGGCTGAAATGGGCCGCGCGGTGGATCTGGCCATCGTGATCGGCGGCGATGGCACCATGCTGAACATCGCGCGCACTTTGTCGCCGTGCCATGTGCCGATGGTCGGGGTGAATCAGGGGCGGCTGGGTTTTCTCACCGACCTGACGATGGATAACATGCAGGACAGCATCGCGGCGATGCTGGACGGCAAGTTCGTCACCGAGCAGCGTCTGTTGCTGGTGGCGCGCGTGTTGCGCGACGACGTCGAAGTGTTCAGCGGCCTGGCTTTCAACGAAGTGGTGGTGCATCGCAGCAATATCAGCAGCATGATCGAGTTCGAGGTGCGCGTGGACGGCGAGTATCTCTACAACCAGCGCGCCGACGGGCTGATCGTTGCGACTCCAACCGGTTCCACGGCCTACGCGATGTCCGCCGGCGGCCCGATATTGCATCCCGGTCTGGATGTGATCGAGCTGGTGCCGATCTGTCCGCACACGCTGAGCAATCGGCCTATCGTGGTGAAGAGCACGTCGCTGCTGGAAATCCTGGCGCACCGCACCGGCGATATACGGGTGCGCTTCGACAGCCACACCAGTTACGATTTGCAGTTGCACGACAAGCTCATCGTCACGCGTCATCCCGAAACGGCCTGTCTGCTGCATCCGGTGGGGCACAGCTATTACCACACGCTGCGCGAGAAGCTGCTCTGGAATCAAACGCTCTAAATGCTGAAATTCCTGGCCATCCGCGATTTCGTCATCGTCTCCTCGCTCGAGCTGAATTTTTCCGCCGGTTTTACCGCGCTGACCGGCGAGACCGGCGCGGGCAAATCCATTCTGATAGACGCGCTGTCATCGGCGCTGGGCGAACGCGGCGATGCGTCCATGGTGCGCAACGGTTGCGAGCGTGCCGAGATCGCCGCCGAGTTCGACATCGCTGCGTTACCCCACATGCAAACCTGGTTGCGCGAGCATGAACTGGAAGGTGACGAGGGCATGTGTTTGCTGCGCCGCGTGTTGGATGCCGGAGGGCGGTCGCGCGGTTTCATCAACGGGCGCAGCGCGACTTTGCAGCAGCTTCGCGAAGCGGGCGATCGGTTGCTGGATATACACGGACAGCACGCGCATCAATCGTTGTTGCGTCCCGACGCGCAGCGGTTGTTGCTGGATGGCTATGCGGGCATCGCGGCGGATACGGAAAAAGTCGCAAACCTGTATCGCGAATGGCAAACGTTGCGCCGCCGTCGCATCAGCCTCAGCGAGAACGCCGAGGCGGTGGCCGCCGAGCGCGAGTTATTGAAATTTCAAAGTAACGAGTTGCAAGGGCTGGGATTCAACGCGGCGGAATGGGATATGTTGCAAGCCGACCATGCGCGTCTGGCGCATGCCGCGAGCCTGCTGGAGACCGCTGCATCCGGCATCGAGACCTTGAGCGAGGCGGATACCGCGTGCCTGGCGCAGCTCAACGCGCTGACTGTTCGTATCCGCGACGGCATGACGCACGACGCCAGCCTGGGCGAAACGCTGCGCATGCTGGAAAGCGCGCAGGCAGAATTGCAGGAAGCAGTCTATGCGCTGCGCCATTATCAGCAGCGGCTGGATACCGACCCGCAACGCTTGCGCGAACAGGAGCAGCGCATCCAGAGCGTGATGGATGCGGCGCGAAAATATCGCGTCGCGCCGGAACAATTGGACACCGCGTTGCAGCGCCTCGTGGCGCGTCTGGCGGAGCTGGGCGGCGATGCCGATCTGGCCGAGCTGGAGCAGCAGGAAAAGACCGCGCAGCAAAATTATATTGCGGCGGCACAAAAATTATCGGCGGCGCGCAAAAAATCTGCCGATAAACTGGCGCGCGAAATCACGGCGGCGCTGCAAACACTGGCGATGCCGGGCGGCAGCTTTGTGGTGGCATTACTTCCTTCAAGCGAGGGCAATGCCTATGGCCTGGAGACCATAGAGTTCCAGGTCGCTGCCAACCCCGGCGTGCCACCGCGCAGTTTAGCCAAGGTCGCATCGGGCGGCGAGTTGTCGCGCATCAGCCTGGCGATACAAGTCGCCACCAGCCAGATCGCCAGCGTACCGACGCTGATTTTCGACGAAGTGGACAGCGGCATCGGCGGGCGCGTCGCGGAAATCGTCGGGCAGTTGCTCAAAAAATTGGGCAGGTCATATCAGGTGCTGTGCGTCACCCACTTGCCGCAAGTCGCGGCGACCGCTGACCAGCAGTGGCAAGTGAGCAAGGGGGTGGAAAACGGTGTCACGCTCAGCCACATTGCCGTGCTGAGTGGCGAGCAGCGCGTCGAGGAAATTGCGCGCATGTTGGGTGGTGTAAAAATTACTGAGACGACGCGCAAGCATGCGGCGGAGATGTTGGGAGCGGCGGCTTGAGGTATCATGCGGCGGCTTCAAATTTGATGATTATTTAGGAATGTTATGCGGATCAAACTGATTTTACTTTCCGTGCTACTGGCTTCGTGCAATAGTGCTTTTTCACCCTTGGCCATACCCCTGGTGTCGCCATACAAGATGGACATCCGCCAAGGGAACTACGTCACCGCAGAGATGCGCGAAAAGCTCAAGCTCGGCATGTCCAGGCAGCAGGTGCGCTATATTTTAGGCACGCCCCTGATCAGCGATGTCTTTCACGGCAATCGCTGGGATTATGTGTATCGTCTGCAACAAGGTGGCAAGCTGGTAGACCAGCATGGCCTGACGATTTATTTCGAGGGCGACAAGCTGGTGCGCATGGAAGATAACAGCCAGCCTGCGGAAGCAGCGCCGACCAAAACCGAGGGATAGAACATGAACAAAATAAAAATCGCCATCGCCGGCAGCAGCGGACGCATGGGACGCGCCTTGTTGGAAAGCGTTGCGCAAGCTGAAGACCTGGTGTTACACGCCGCGCTGGAACACAGTGGCAGCGCGCTGTTGGGGCGCGATGCCGGAGAATTTTCCGGTGCGCCCTGTGGCGTAAAGATCAGTTCAGATGTGGCGGCAGCGTTGCAGGGTGCGGACGTGCTGATAGATTTCACCCGCCCCGAAGGCACTTTGCATCACCTTGAAGTGTGTAAAAAACTGGGTG
>JANONV010000103.1:0-11022 GCA_031421015.1 Gallionella sp.
TCCTTGATGTAGTTGGCGTTCAGTATCGCGATGCGGGTGGCCTCGGTCGCGCCTTCACCGCCGAGCATTTTGATGTAGCCATAGGAGACCAGCAAGATCAACGCGCTGCCGTAGGGTGCTGCGGATACGGCGTGTATCCCCTGAGCGCCGCCGGTTTTGACCAATGGGTGGCCGGGCAAAAACGGCGCCAGGTGTTGCGCGACTCCGATCGGACCCATGCCGGGGCCGCCGCCGCCGTGCGGGATGGCAAAGGTCTTGTGCAAATTCAAATGACAGACATCCGCGCCGATATTGCCGGGGCTGGTCAATCCGACTTGCGCATTCATGTTGGCGCCGTCCATATAGACCTGTCCGCCATAGTCATGGATGATGCCGGTGATCTCGCTGATGCTTTCCTCGTAAACGCCGTGGGTGCTCGGGTAAGTGACCATCAGACAGGCCAGATCGTCCTTGTGCTGCCGAGCTTTTTCGCGCAGGTCGGCCACGTCAATATTGCCCTGTTTGTCGCATTTCACCAATACGATCTTCATCCCGCACATCGCGGCAGTGGCCGGATTGGTGCCGTGCGCCGAGGTGGGTATCAAGGCGATGTTGCGGTGCGCTTCGCCGCGCGACTGATGGTAGGCCCGGATGACCAGCAAGCCTGCGTACTCACCTTGCGCGCCGCTATTCGGCTGAAAACTCATCTTTGCGAAGCCGGTGATCTCGCTCAGCGACTTGTCCAGACTAGCTATGACTTCCAGGAAACCTGCCGCTTGTTCGGCTGGCACGAAGGGATGAATGTTGGCGAATTCCGGCCAGGCAATCGGGATCAATTCGGAGGCGGCATTCAGTTTCATCGTGCAGGAGCCCAATGCGATCATCGAGTGCGTCAGCGACAGATCCTTGTTTTCCAGTCGCTTGATGTAACGCATCATTTCCGATTCGGAATGATGGGTATTGAAAACCGGATGCTGCAGGATAGCCGAGCGGCGCGTTTTGATAGCCGGTTTTTGCGCGAACACCAGAGCTTCGGTCAGTTGCGTGGTGGCCTTGTCGGCGGCCTGCGCAAACACTGCGATGATCGCGTTCAAATCATCGGCATCGGTGGTTTGATCGAGAGAAATGGTGATGGCTTTATCCGTGTAGCGGAAATTGATCTGTGCGGCCTCGGCCAGGGCTCTTATTTTTTCATGGTTGATCTTTGCGTTGTCCGTGCGATTGATTTTCAGGGCGTCGAAATAAACCCCTTCATCGACGGCATAACCCAGCTTTTTCAATTCCGCAGCCAGCGCGACAGCAGAAAAATGCACTTGCTGCGCAATGCCCAGCAGACCTTCCGGCCCGTGATACACCGCATACATGCCGGCCATGATGGCCAGCAGCGCTTGCGCCGTGCAAATGTTCGAAGTGGCCTTGTCGCGGCGGATATGCTGCTCGCGGGTCTGCAATGCCATGCGCAGGGCCGGGCTACCTTGCGCATCCACCGACACGCCGATGATGCGCCCCGGTATGGAGCGCTTATAGGTTTCACGGCAGGCAAAGTAAGCCGCGTGCGGCCCGCCATAACCCATTGGCACACCAAAGCGCTGGGTGCTGCCGACCACCACATCGGCACCCCATTCGCCCGGCGGCGTTAACAACACCAGGCTCAATATGTCCGCAGCCACAGCAATTGCGGTTCCGTTTGCTTTGGCTTTGCTTACAAAGTCAGCGTAATCGTATACCTTGCCATCAACACTCGGATACTGGAGCAATGCGCCGAAGACGTTGTTGTCCAATACGGCGGTTTTGAAGTCGCCGATGACCAATTCGATTCCCAGCGGGGACGAGCGCGTCTTCAATAGATCGATGGTTTGCGGGAAGCATTCGTCCGACACGAAGAACTTGTTCGCGCCACTGTCGACGGACTCGCGGGAACGGTTGCCGAACAGCATTGCCATCGCTTCAGCGGCTGCGGTGGATTCATCCAGCAAGGATGCATTGGCGATTTCCATCCCGGTCAGATCCATGATCATGGTCTGGAAATTCAACAATGCTTCCAGTCTCCCTTGCGAAATTTCCGCCTGGTAAGGGGTGTAAGCGGTGTACCAGCCAGGATTTTCCAGGATGTTGCGCTGCACCACAGCAGGCACGATGGTGTTGTAATAGCCCAAGCCGATATAAGTCTTGAACACTTTATTTTTTGCGGCGACACCGCGCAAATGCTTGTGGTATTGATACTCGCTCATTGCGTTAGGTAAATTCAACGGTTTTTTCAAGCGGATCGTGGCAGGTACGGTTTGCGCGATCAACTCATCGATGGAGTTTGCGCCGATTTTTTCCAGCATGGCTGTTATATCGTTTGCACGCGGACCGTTATGACGGCCGACAAATTTATCAGTGTTAATCATGGGGAAATTTCAGGATTGAGGATCGGGGATTGAGGAGCGAGTATTGAATTAAAAGCGAAGTAGAGGTTTTTCCTCAGTCCTCGCCCCTCAATCCTCGTTCCTGATTTTAATGCGCTTCGCTATCCACAGCCGACTGGTAAGCCTTGGCATCCATCAGCGCGGCAACATCCGCCGGATTGTCCGGCTTCATTTTGAATATCCATGAGCCAAAAGGATCGGTGTTGATGGATTCCGGCGCGTTGTCCAGGTCACCATTCACTGCCGTTACCGTCCCGCTCACCGGCGCGTAAATGTCCGCTGCGGCTTTTACTGATTCCACCACCGCGCATTCTTCTTTGGCTTTAAGTTTGCGTCCAACCTTGGGGCTTTCTACAAACACCATGTCGCCCAGCAGTTCTTGCGCGTGCTGGGTGATGCCGACGCTGATGGTGCCGTCAGCATCGCTTTTGATCCACTCGTGGGAGGTTGTGTACTTTAAATTTGCCGGGTTGCTCATGTTGTTCTCCAAAAACAGTTGATAGTCAGTAATCGTTAGTTGGTGTTGTCGCTGCGCGGTTGTTAACTAACCGCTAACGACTGCCTTTCCATTGCGCGCGAACGGATATTTCACCACTTTTGCCGCAAGCATTTTATCGCGGATTGCCACTTGCACCGGATCTCCGATTTGCACTTCTTTCGGTAGCCGCGCCAACGCGATGGATTTCTCCAGGGTCGGCGAGAAGCTGCCGCTGGTGATCTCGCCTTCTCCGTGGGCGGTATGCACTTTCTGATGGCCGCGCAACACGCCGCGATCCAGCAGCACCAGGCCGGCCAGCTTGCGCGCAGGCGGGTTGGCCAGCAGTGCCGCTTTGCCGATGAAGTCGCGTTCGCTCTTCAAGTCTACCGTCCACGCGAGACCCGATTCCAAAGGGTTTACCGTTTCATCCATGTCCTGGCCATACAGATTCATCCCTGCTTCCAGGCGCAACGTGTCGCGCGCGCCGAGACCGATCGGCTTCACGCCTTTTTCGGCCAGCGTCGCCCAAAAATACGGCGCAGATTTGGCGGGAATCATCACCTCAAAACCGTCTTCGCCGGTGTAGCCGGTGCGCGCGATAAACATTGTGCCCATCACTGCGGCAGTAAAAGGCACCAGATGTTCAGTCAATTCCCGGCTGCCGGGCAGAGCGTCCCAAACTTTCGCGCGCGCATTCGGGCCTTGCACCGCGACCATCGCCAGATCGGGATGGTCGGTGATGGATAGATGCGGCGCCTCCCTATCCAAAGCCCCCTCGCTTCGCTCTCCCCCCGCAGAGGGGGAAAGGGCAACCGCCGCATCTCCCTGCGGGGGATGCCTATTGAATTCTGCGGCTTGCTGTTTCATCCATGCAATGTCCTTGTCGGCCGTGCCCGCATTCACCACGATGCGGAACCATTGCTCATCCATAAAGTACACGATCAAGTCGTCGATCACCCCGCCGTTGTCGAGCAACATGCAGGAATACAGCGCCTTGCCGGGCTGTGTGAGTTTGTCCACATTGTTCGCCAGCAGATAGCGCAGGAAGCCGCGCACGCCATCGCCCTTGATGTCCACCACGCGCATGTGCGACACGTCGAACATGCCGCAATCGTTGCGCACCTGGTGGTGTTCGTCGATCTGCGAGCCGTAGTTCACCGGCATATCCCAGCCGCCGAAATCGACCATCTTTGCGCCCATGGCGTGGTGTGCTGCGTTGAGGGGAGTCCGATTCAAAGTCATGGTTGCTTTCAAAAAATAAAAAGGGCGCAGCACGGTCTCGTGCTGCGCCCCATCTGTCCTTGTTACCTGAGAGATTGCGGATAAATCCGTGTGCCCCTTCGGTGGTTGGTTATCCAACACTCTCCAGATTTGCCTGTGACTATGGTTCTTTGAGCCTGAGCGGTTGCGGGTGTTGCGCCTTCGGCGGTGTCTGATGCCTTTGCAAAAATACCGGTGTCTTTGAAAAGATACCGGGTCTTTGAAAAGTCACTGGCTGACACGCTCTCCCATAGTTCTGAACGGCGGGACGGATTATCCCCGAAAGGGCGCCATCTGACAAATTTTAGCTTTCAAGCGTCTTGTGTGTCCCATCGCAGAACGGCTTTTTGGCGGTGGACTTGCAGCCGCACAGCCAGACCTTGGTTTTCTCGGCCAGGGTGAATTTTTCCGGGGTGAATTCGCCGCCGCTATGCGAGCCATCGCAAAACGGCTGGTTTTTGGACTTGCCGCAGGCGCACCAATAATAATCGCCGGCTTCCAGTTCCAATGCATAAGGCGCGCGCTGGGCGCATACGGGTTTGCTCATTTGAACCTCCTTGGGGTTAATTGTTCGAATAAACCAGCCTCAACCGATAGCCGACCGGTTTGAGATTGGCGGTGTTGAGGCGCAGCCTGAGGTTGATTTCGTGATTGGGCAGCAGGCCGGTTGTTTCATTCTCTGCCGGGGGCAAATAATCAGCCGGATGAAACACGCGGCGCGCGATCGGTTTGTCCTGCGTATCGTTAAGCGTGAGCTCCAGGCTGGGAAAAGCTTGCGCATAAGGCGCGCGGTTGCGCAGCAGGGCATTCAGGATAATTTGATCTTCGCGCGCGGGGTCGGCTTCCAGGCCTGACGACTCAATGTTCAGCAGGGCGGTTTTTTGCGGCAGCGGCACGCTGCATTTGAGCAGTTTGCAATAGCCGGTAAGCGCGGGTTTCAAAGCGGGCAGGCGCGCGGCGAGGTCGGCACGGAAGAAATAAGCGGCCTGCGCGAGCAGCGCCAGCAGCAACAGCAGCGCGGCAATTCCCCACGGCCAGGCGCGGCGTTCGGGCTGCGGTTCACTATCGTCCTGGTCCGGCACGATGGCAACCTGCTCGGCCAGCGTCATGGGCTGCAGGACGACTATGCCGGAATGGTCCGGCTCGACCGGCTCATCCAATATCGGCAACTTGAGTTGCCGGTCGGGCTGGTCGGAAACGAAGTTGGGGCGGGCGTCGAAGACGCGCAGACAATGCCCGCAGCGCACTATCCCGTGGGGCGATTCCAACTGCGCTGCGGTGATTTTGAAGCGGGTGTCGCAGTGCGGGCAGAGCGTGGTTCCGGTGCCGGGATCAAAGTTTTTCATACCGCCCATTTTAATGTTTGCGTCCCGAATGCTTACGCCCTGACAGGCACGTCCAGCCGTCCTCGAAAATCGGGGCGTTCAGGTCGAACCACGGTTGGTATATGTTCATCACGTCTTGCGCCTGCTCTTCAAGTATGCCCGACAACACGATTTGTCCGCCTTGCCGCGTCGCATTCGCCAACAACGGCGCAAGCATACGCAGCGGGTTGGTCAGGATGTTCGCCACGACCAGATCATAACTGGTTCGAGGCGCGTCGCCGGGCAAATAAAATTGCGCATTCACGGCCTGATTGGCGGCGGCGTTTTCACGGCTGGCCTGGATTGCCTGCAAGTCTACATCAATGCCCACGGCACGTGCAGCCCCCAGTTTGAGCGCGGCAATGGCGAGAATGCCCGAACCGCAACCATAGTCCAGTACCGATTCACCGCCCTGCAAGTTGCTATCCAGCCAGCGCAAACACAAGCGCGTGGTCGGATGGCTACCGGTGCCGAACGCCAGGCCGGGGTCCAGCACGATGTTGATCGCATCCGGGTCGCTGGCGGTGTGCCAGGTCGGCACGATCCACAGCCGTGGCGAAATCGGGATCGGCTCGAACTGCGCTTGAGTGTGGCGCACCCAGTCATTGTCGGCCAGGGTTTCGATGCGATGTTGGGGGAGTTGTTTCAGGCCGATGCGGGTGGCAGCAGCGCGCAAAATCGCGACTACATCTTTGTCGCTATCGAATAACGCGCTGACCCGATTGTGTTGCCACACGCCGATTGAAGGCTCACCCGGCTCGCCGAAAATCGCCTGCTCGTCCGGCGTGTCGGCATCGGCATCCAGCAAATCCACCGACCGCGCGCCGAGCTCGAGCAAGGTATCGCTCAATATTTCTGCATGCTCGGCATCGCTATCAACGATTAACGATATCCATGGCATATTTCATTTCGCTATTGTAGGGGCGCGATTCATCGCGCCCTGTTCTATTCATGTGCCAAAAGACGCGATGAATCGCGCCCCTACAGAGTTACTTGCCTTTGGTGCGTTCAGCCAGCCGCTCCTCCAAATAATGTATGTTGGTTCCGCCGCGCATAAAAGCGGCATCTTGCAATAATTCGCGGTGTAGTGCGATGTTGGTGTCGATACCTTCCACCGCCATCTCGGACAAGGCGGTGCGCATCCGCGCCATGGCTTGCTCGCGGGTGTCGCCGTAGGCGATGATTTTGCCTATCATCGAGTCATAATGCGGCGGCACGAAATAGTTGGCATAGACATGCGAGTCCACGCGGATGCCGGGGCCACCGGGCGGATGCCAGGTGGTGATGTGTCCGGGCGAAGGGGTGAATTTGTAAGGGTGTTCGGCGTTGATGCGGCATTCGATGGCATGTCCTCTGATCTCGATGTCGCGCTGCTTGAACGGCAGTTTTTCGCCGGCTGCGATGCGGATCTGCTGCTGCACGATGTCGATGCCGGTAATCATTTCGGTCACCGGATGTTCGACCTGTATGCGGGTGTTCATTTCGATGAAAAAGAATTCGCCGTTTTCGTATAAAAACTCGAACGTTCCCGCGCCGCGATAGCCGATTTTGCGGCAGGCTTCGGCACAGCGTTCGCCAATCTTATAGCGCAATTTTGCGTTAAGCATTGGCGCAGGAGCCTCTTCCAGTATTTTTTGGTGGCGGCGCTGCATCGAGCAATCGCGCTCGCCCAGATGAACCGCATTGCCATGCTGATCGGCCAGCACCTGAAATTCGATGTGGCGCGGATTCTCCAGAAACTTTTCCATGTACACCATGGGATTGTTGAAGGCGGCCTGCGCCTCGGAACGCGTCATGGTGACCGCGTTGAGCAGCGCCGCTTCGGTATGCACCACGCGCATCCCGCGTCCGCCGCCGCCGCCGGCAGCCTTGATGATGACCGGGTAGCCGATGCTGCGCGCGGTCTTGATGATGACTGCCGGATCATCCGGCAGCGCGCCATCCACACCCGGCACGCACGGCACACCGGCTTTATTCATCGCTTTTTTGGCGTTCACCTTGTCGCCCATCAGGCGGATGGTCTCGGCGCGCGGGCCGATGAACACGAAGCCGCATTTTTCGACACGCTCGGAAAAGTCCGCATTTTCGGAAAGAAAACCGTAGCCGGGGTGGATGGCTTGCGCGTCGGTGACTTCCGCCGCGCTGATGATGGCGGGTATGCTCAGATAGCTTTGTGAAGAAGCGGCGGGGCCGATGCACACCGATTCGTCCGCCAGTTTCACGTACTTGGCGTCGGCATCCGCTTCGGAATGCACCACGACGGTTTTAATGCCCATCTCGCGGCAAGCGCGCTGGATGCGCAACGCTATTTCACCGCGATTGGCGATCAGGATTTTTTCAAACATTGTGTTGGCTCCGAACTTGGGTTTTGCTAGTAGGGCGGATCAGCGTAGCGTTATCCACCGTATGGTGTGTGCCGGGAACTGCTAAGCATTGTTCATATCCGGCGGATAATGCCTACGGCTCATCCGCCCTACAAATGACAATTCAGGATTAACCGATGACAAACAGCGGCTGCCCAAACTCTACCGGTTGACCGTTCTCCACCAGGATGGCTTTGATGACCCCGCTCTGATCGGCCTCGATCTCGTTGAGCAGCTTCATCGCTTCGATGATGCACAAGGTATCGCCGCTGTTCACGGATTGGCCTACATCCACGAATGCTTTGGAACCAGGCGAAGCCGAACGGTAGAAGGTTCCGACCATCGGCGATTTCACCACATGGCCTTCCGCAACGGCAGGCTTGCCCGGTTCGGCTGACGGCGCGGCAGCCTGGACGGAAGCTGCGGTGGCGATGACGGCTGGTGCGGCTGGCGCAAGTGTTTGCTGGGCGGATGCGAGGGTGCGGGTGATGCGCACGCGCTCTTCGCCCTCGCTGATCTCCAGTTCGGCAATGCCGGAACTTTCGACCAACTCAATCAATGTCTTGAGTTTACGCAGATCCATGGTGACCCCCCGACTGGTTTTTGTAGTTCAGTGCGTATTGCACTGCGAATTCGTAGCCTGCCGCGCCCAGACCGCTGATCACGCCTATGGCCAGATCGGAAAAGAACGATTCCTTGCGGAACGCCTCGCGCGCGAACACGTTGGAAAGATGTACTTCGATGAATGGCAGGCCTACCGCAGCCAGCGCATCGCGTATTGCCACGCTGGTGTGGGTGAACGCGGCCGGATTGATGATGATGAACTGCGTGCCGTCAGCGCGTGCCTGCTGAATGCGTTCGACCAACGCCGCCTCCGCATTGCTCTGGAAACAAGACAGGCTCGCGCCACTCGCGCTGGCTAATTTCGTCAAACGAGCGTTAATTTCGTCTAACGTCACCCGACCATATAATTCCGGCTCACGGCCACCAAGCAGATTCAGGTTGGGACCATGCACCACGAGAAGGTTTTTCATGCTCGCAGTTTGCCGTAAATTAGGCTGAATTGTCAATATTTTTGGCAAGATGACTAAAATTACATATCAAATATATGCGGTGCGCTAAAATTTCTTTGCGAGCATCTGCTACGCAGCTTGCCTGCTTGCCCTGCTTCACGCCTTGACTGGCTTAGGATTTTGAATTTATAGGGGCGCCCACTATTCAAATTGTGCGGTCAGGCGCGGACAGTTACAATGCCGCCATGCCCGATTTCAATTTAACCCACCATTTCCTGATTGCCATGCCTGCCATGCAGGAGGGATTTTTTGCCGGCACAGTGACCTATATATGCGAACACAACGAGAACGGCGCGCTGGGCATCGTGGTGAACCGCCCGATCAGCCTGACGCTGGGCGAGATGTTCGATCAGATCAGCATTCCGCTGCATCAGCCCAGACTGGCGAAGCTGCCGGTGCATTTTGGCGGACCGGTGCAAACCGAGCGCGGCTTTGTGCTGCACGACACGCCGGGCAACTGGGAGTCCACGTTGCGCATCAACGACAAGCTGGCTTTGACCACTTCCAAGGATATACTCGAGGCAATCAGTGAAGGGCGGGGGCCGCGCAATATGCTCGTCACGCTGGGTTATGCGGGTTGGGATCAGGGCCAATTGGAGCACGAGATCACCGAAAACACCTGGCTGACCGTGCCGGCTTCCGAGCACATCCTGTTCGATTTGCCGCCCGAAGAGCGTCTGCCTGCGGCGATGGCCTTGCTTGGGGTGGATTATGCATCGCTGGTGGAGGGCGCCGGACATGCCTGACTCCAGAAGACAGGGGACAGAGGACAGAAGACAGAACGTTGAGCAGCTTTGCCGCGTCTTTGTTGAAAGATTGCCGCGCAGCGGCAACAAAACCTCTGTCCTCTGTTTTCTGTCTTCTGTCCTCTGATGTCCGGCACACTCCTCGCATTCGATTTCGGCACCCAACGCATCGGCATCGCCGTTGGCAATACGCTGTTGCGGCGCGCCAATCCGCTGACCACTATTCACGAAGAAAAAACCGACGCGCGCTTCGCAAAAATCGCGGCGTTGATAGCCGAATGGCAGCCATGCACATTGATAGTGGGTCTGCCGTGCAACGACGACGGAACGCCGCATGAGCTGACCGCGCTGTGCCGCCGCTTCGCCAACCGCCTCAAAGGGCGGTTTAATTTGCCGGTGATATTGCTGGATGAGCGTTATACTTCGCTTGCCGCAAGCGCGCAGTTGAACGAGGAGGGTATCCACGGCATGAAGCAAAAAGCGCTGCTCGACCAATATGCCGCGCAACAGATCTTGCAGGCGTACTTTGATGAACCACAGGCGGGAATGATCGCATGAACAATCCTCAGTTAAATGAGAACGGTGAACTCCAGCACCTACTGACTACGGAAGGCTTGCCCGTAGCCATCATGCGCGACATTCTCGATAGAGCCGCGACCTTCGTCAATGTAAAAGATGGGCACGAGATCAAAAAGGTCCCGCTGCTGCACGGCAAGTCGGTGTTCAATGTATTTTTCGAGGATAGCACCCGCACCCGCACCACCTTCGAGATCGCCGCAAAACGCCTGTCGGCGGATGTGGTCAATCTCAATATCGCCTCATCCTCCACCAGCAAGGGCGAAACCCTGCTGGATACCGTGGACAACCTGTGCGCCATGCACGCCGACATGTTCGTGGTGCGCCATGCGCAAAGCGGCGCGGCGCATTTCATCGCGCGCCACGTCGCGCCGGAGATTCACGTCATCAACGCCGGCGACGGGCGCCATGCGCATCCCACCCAGGCGCTGCTGGACATGTTCACCATCCGCCACTACAAGAAGGAATTTCACAATCTGCGCGTGGCGATCGTCGGCGACGTGCTGCACTCGCGCGTGGCACGCTCGCAGATCCACGCGCTGACCACGCTGGGCGTGCCGGAAGTGCGCGTCATCGCGCCCAAGACGCTGCTGCCGGCGATGGTCGAAAATCTCGGCGTGCAGGTCTATCACGACATGGCGCAGGGATTGCGCGACGTGGATGTGGTGCTGATGCTGCGCTTGCAGAACGAGCGCATGCAAGGCGCAGCCCTGCCGTCCGCGCAGGAGTATTTTAAGTATTATGGCCTGACCGAAGAAAAGCTGGCGCGCGC
>JANONV010000104.1:0-2293 GCA_031421015.1 Gallionella sp.
GTGATCGCGGTTTCGCGCTCTGGATTGATGCCGCGCACCATCACGCCCTGCACACTTTTCCCCATCGACAGCATGCCTTGCCCGGCGACATAAACTGCGGCGGCGGCGACTTGCGGATGTTGCTCGACACTGTCCAACACAGGCTGCCAGTCCTGCAGCAGCCCACCGTCCGCAACCACTTCAAGATGCGGTGACGCGCCCAACATACGCGCACGTATTTCTTTCTGAAAGCCGTTCATCACCGACAGCACCACGATCAAGGCCATCACGCCCAAGGCCATGCCCAGCATGGAAATTAGCGAGATGAATGAGATGAAATGGTTGCGCCGCTTGGCGCGGGTGTAGCGCAGGCCGATGAACAGTTCGTAGGGTTGCAAGGTGAGTGTATGAGAGTGTTTGAACGGGCGTAAGTGTGCCACAAGCGCGCCCGGGATAACAGTATTAAGGTGATGACGATGGCAGCGCTTGAACTGTCCGCACATATCCATTAGACTCGCACGCATGTCCGCACAAACCGCACGCCGCACCCTGATAGCATGGTTAATCCTGGCGTTGCTGCTCGCCCAGGGTCTGCGTGTGTGCATACACGCCTATGGCAATCTGACTCACGTCACAGCGCATGCCCATGATGCGTCAGCCGCACACCTCGAAAGCACGCTTGGCATGCTCGACGGCCACGACGAATCGTCGTCGGACGTGCATGTGCCGCTGACCGGAGTACTCAAGCATCTTGCTTCCGAACCGCTGATCGCTGCGTTGTTCATAACGCTGCTGTTTGTCCTGCTGCCGCAACAAAGTACGGTGTGGCACGCGCGACCACGCGACCGTGTTTTCCGTCCTCCCCACGGGCATTACTTCAGCCCGCCTCTGCGCGCTCCGCCGCGCTGACTACTCCCCGTTGCACCGGAATCACACGCGCCTGAAATTGCGCGGGTGATCGTTCGACATTGACGTCGCGCGCGTGTGCGCGCGGCAAGGAGTAGCGAAATGAAATTCAACATTTTGTCCCCAACTGCGGCCGGGTTGGCGTTAGTCATGATCCTGCTGGGCGCGTCGCCGGCGTTGGCGCAACAGCCCGTGGTCTGGACACTTGCGGACAGCGTGCGGCGCGCGCTGGACAGCGCACCCGAGATGCGCGCCAGCGAGGCGGAAATCGCAGCGCGTGCGGGGGAATTGTCGCAAGCCGACGCATGGCCGAATCCAACCGTCGAATTGCGCGCGGACGAAAAATTGGGCATCGAAAACAGGCGCGGCGGTTATAACCTCAACCAGATATCCATCACCCAGCCCATACCGCTGCGCCGGCTGGAGCACCAGCGACGTGTCGCCGAGGAAAATATGGAAAGCGCGCGGGCAGAACAGCTTTACCGGCGCTTGCAGATCGAGACCCGCACAGCGCAAGCGTTTCACGCGCTGCAACTTGCCGCGGAGCGCCAGCGTCTGGCGCAGGAGCGCTTGGCCCTGGCTGAAAAATTGCAGCGCGGCGCTGAACGCCAAAGCGGTGGCGGCAAAAATAATGACCAGTTAGTGCGCTATCTCTCGCCGCTCGAACGCGCGCGGCTGGCGGTACTGCGTGAGACCGCGTATCAAGATGTGGCCAGGGCCGAGGGTAAGTGGAGCGAGGCGAGCGCGCAATTTCGCGCGCTGCTGGCGCTAGCGCCCGGCGAGCAACTTGAAACCATGCCGTTAATTCCTGCCGCCACGCCTGGAACGTTAAAAGCGCTGCTAGCCCGGTTGGCGTTGCATCCCGCGCTACAGGCGACACAGCATACGCGCGATGCAAGCCGTGCGGCGGCTGACGTGGCGCGCGCGCAGCGCCTGGCCGATCCGACGCTGAGCGTTTTTCACGAGCGGGATGAGCTGGCCGGTGAACGCCGCAACTACACCGGGATCATGCTGGGCGTGCAGATACCGCTGTGGAATAACCATGACGGCAGTGTCGCGCGTGCTGTTGCCGATGTTGACAAGGCCGAAGCCTCGCTTGCGGTGAAACGCCGCGACCTCGAAAGCGGATTGCGCCAGAGCCACCTGCATCTGGGACATCTGATCGAACAGGCGGAACATTACCGCACCCGCCTGCTGGTGCCGGCACGACTGGTGCTCGAACTGACGCGCAAAGGTTTTGCCACGGGCGAGCAAAACGGGCTGGCGCTGGTGGACGCGAGCAACACCTATTTTGAGGCGCAGGCGCATTACCTTGATCTGCTGCACGACGCATGGTTCGAGGCCGCGGAGCTGCGGCTGGCATCCGGCATTTCGCTACTTGATTCTTCGCTGGAGGTACTACCATGAT
>JANONV010000105.1:0-6066 GCA_031421015.1 Gallionella sp.
CACAAGGTGTCGCGCACAAAATCCATCGCCCGCTGAGCAGAGTCCAACCAGTCGGGACGATTGAACACCCTTGCCGCGCGTGCCATGCCGGTAATCATGAGGCCATTCCATGCGCCGAGGATTTTTTCATCGCGCCCGGGACGGATACGTTGTTCGCGCGCGCTAAATAATTTTTGCCGGGCACTAAGCAGCAATACCGATGCTTGCTCTGGAGAAATGTCCATGCGCTGCGCGATTGTTGCCAGCGCTGCGCAGACGCGCAGATTCCAGGCGTGATGCTCGAAATTGGCCGGGCGGTCCAGGCCGTAATGCGCCTCGATCAGCGCATATTCATCCTCACTCAACAACTGGCGTATCTGGTCGCGCTGCCACACATAAAATTTTCCTTCCTGGTGTTCCGAGTCGGCATCCAGCGAGGAATAGTAACCCCCGTCCGGCGCTTGCATTTCGCGCAACACCCAGCCTGCGGTCTGCTCGACGATGTGCGCAAACAGCGCGGCTGCCATCACCTCTGTCATCACCGCTGCATTGACTTGCCACGCATCGCTATACAAAGCGAGCAACGGGCCGTTGTCGTAGAGCATCTTTTCAAAGTGCGGGATGTCCCAGTGCTCGTCCACGCTGTAGCGGCAGAAGCCGCCGCCGATCTGGTCATACAGCCCGCCCTGCGCCATTTGTTGCAGAGTGTGAAGGACGATATGCCGGGTTTGCGCGTCACCCGTTACCTGGCTGCGGCGCAACAGCAAATCCAGTTCCGCCGGATGCAGAAATTTCGGTGCGCCGCCGAAGCCACCATGCACGCTGTCGAAATTTTCGCTGTGTTGTCGCACCGCCAGCGCAAGCGGCTGTTCATTGGGCAACACCTCGAAGGGATTCGGTTGGGGCAAATTTTGGCCGAGCGCGGCAATCAGTTGTGCGCCTTGCGCGGCCAGTTCTGCGCGGCTCTGTGCATAGACCTGCGCCACGCGTTTCAGCAGATCGGGAAAAGCAGGCAGGTTGTAGCGCGCTTGCTTGGGAAAATAAGTCCCGCCGAAAAACGGCGTACCGTCCGCGCCGAGAAACATCGTCAGCGGCCAGCCGCCGCTGCGCTGCGTCAGCAGGTGGTGGGCGGACTGGTAAATCTGATCGAGGTCGGGGCGCTCTTCGCGATCCACTTTGATGTTGATAAAATGTTCATTCATCACTGCGGCGACTGCCGCGTCTTCGAACGATTCGTGCGCCATGACGTGACACCAGTGGCAGGCCGAATAGCCGATCGAGAGCAGGATCGGTTTGTCCAGTTCGCGGGCGAGGCGCAGCGTGTCCGGATGCCACGCATACCAGTCCACCGGGTTGTCGGCATGTTGTTGCAGGTAGGGGCTGGTTTCTTGTGCGAGATGATTAGGCATAATGTCAGTTCAGCAATGGCTTCAGTTCGCGCAACACCGTGCGCATGATGTGCGCTTGTGCGGCGGCGGCAGGATGCAGATTGTCGGGCAGGAATTGTTCTGCGGCAACACCTTCGAGCAAAAACGGCAGCAGCGCAGTGCGGTGTTTTTTTGCCAGGCGCGGGAATATATTTTGAAATTGCGTGATGTAAGTTGCGCCATAATTGGGCGGCAGTTTCATGCCGATCAGCAACACCTTGGCTTGCGCGCTTTTTGCTCTTTCAATTATGTAGTTCAGATTCGCCTCGGTGTTTTTGATGGGGGCGCCGCGCAGCCCGTCGTTCGCGCCGAGCGCCACGATCACGATAGCGGGGCGATGCTGTTGCAATGCCCGGCTGATGCGTTGTTGCCCACCCGTGGTGGTTTCGCCGCTGATGCTGGCGTTCACGATATTAAAGCCGGGATGCGCAAGGCGCAGCTCCTGTTGTAACAGGCTCGCCCAACTTTTTTCTACTGCGATGCCGTATCCGGCTGATAAACTGTCGCCGAACACCAGAATAATTTTTTCGGGGATGTTTTTTTCGGCATGAACAGCCAGCGGCCACAGTGTGGCAACCAGCAAAATAATTTTTAAGGTCAGGATTTTCATGGCAGCTATTGTGCAGGCAATCAATCTCACCAAGCAAGTGCAAAGCGGCGATCTGCCGCTGACCATCTTGCACGATGTCAATTTTGCGGTGGAGGCAGGCGAAAGTCTGGCGATACTCGGCGCGTCAGGCTCCGGCAAGTCCACGCTGCTGGGACTCCTGGCCGGGCTGGATATGCCCAGCAGCGGCAAGGTGCGGCTCAATGGCGCTGACCTGTTTGCGCTGAGTGAAGACGGGCGCGCCAGGTTGCGCGGCGAGATGGTGGGCTTCGTGTTCCAGTCGTTCCAGTTGCTGCCCGCGCTGTCCGCGCTGGAAAACGTGATGCTGCCGCTGGAGTTGCAAGGCGCTTCCGATGCAAGCGGACGCGCCAGGGAATCACTGCGTCAGGTAGGCTTGGCCGAGCGCGCCCACCATCTGCCCAAACATCTTTCCGGCGGCGAGCAACAGCGCGTCGCGCTGGCGCGCGCCTTCGTCACTCAACCGAAAATCCTGTTCGCCGACGAACCCACCGGCAATCTTGACGCCGCCACCGGCAGCCAGATCATCGAACTGATGCTGGAACTGAATCGCGCGCAACACACCACGCTGGTGTTGGTGACGCATGACGAAGCGCTGGCGCGAAGATGCGGCAAGCAGTTGCGCCTTGCGGCGGGGCGGGTGGAGTAGTGATCTTCCTTCTCCGTCATTCCGGCGCAGGCCGGAATCCAGCCAATCGAATTTCTCCCGCGCAACGCGCGGAACAAAACCTAACTGCGTGTTTGATAAAACCGCTGGATTCCGGCCTGCGCCGGAATGACGGGGTATGTGGGGCGGCGAGATGAGCAAACAACCCTGCGTCTATCTGCTGGCTAGCGGACGAAACGGCACTTTGTATGCAGGTGTTACCTCGGATTTGATCAAGCGGGTGTGGGAACACAAGAATCACGTTGTTGATGGCTTTACAAAAAAGTATGGCGTCGATCAACTTGTTTGGTTTGAGGTGCATGAAACGATGGAATCAGCCATTCAGCGAGAAAAGGCGATCAAGGAATGGCAGAGAGCATGGAAGCTAAGGTTGATCGAACAAACCAATCCGAATTGGAGCGATTTTTATGAAACCTTGTTGTGACTGGATTCCGGCCTGCGCCGAAATGACGAGGGGGGTTTGATGAATTTGATGCGTTTATCCTTTAGCTTGCTGCGCCGCGACTGGCGCGCGGGGGAGTGGCGCGTGTTGCTGTTCGCACTGGTGCTGGCGGTGGGCAGTTTCGTAGGGTGGATAAGCACAGCGCATCCACCAACCTATTCATGAAAAAGGAAGCAGCATGAGCATCTATCGCAGGGCTTACCTCCCCGGCGGCATTTACTTCTTTACCGTCGTTACCTTCAATCGCGTTCCGATTTTCATCAATGAAAATCGCGTCGAAGCGCTAAGACAGGCATTTCGCAAGGTGATGGTAACTCGCCCGTTCGAGATTGACGCGATGGTTATTCTGCCCGAACACCTGCACTGTATCTGGCGTATGCCGGAAGGCGATGCCGATTATTCCTCCCGCTGGCGTGAAATCAAGAAGGCCGCCTCGCGCCAAATCAGCACCGCTACCAATGCACGCAACGAGCGCATGGTATGGCAGCGCAGGTTTTGGGAGCATGCAATTCGCGATGAAGAGGATTGGCGCAGGCATGTTGATTACATTCATTACAACCCGGTGCAACATGGGTTGGTGAGTCGCCCTGGCGAATGGGCATGGTCGTCGTTCGGCAATGCCGTGAGCAAGGGGTGGTACGAAGAATCATGGGGTGCCAATGAGCCGACTACCATCGCCGGGATGGATTGCGAATGATGAATTCGCATATGCACATGGAACGCCAGATGGTGGATGCGCTACGCTTATCCACCCTACATGATATACAGAGTCAATCCACGTTTTTCACCGTGAATAAAGAATGAACCTCCTCCGTCTCTCCCTCAATCTTCTCCGCCGCGACTGGCGCGCCGGGGAATGGCGCGTGTTGCTGTTCGCGCTGGTGCTGGCAGTGGGTAGCCTCAGCACGGTCGGGTTGTTTGCCGACCGCGTGCGGCAGGCTTTGCAGCAGGAGGCGCAGAGCCTGATCGGGGCGGATCTGCGCATCTCCTCCACGCGTCCCTTGCCGCCATCCTATCGTGCTGCGGCGCAAGCGCGCGGGCTGCAAACGGTGTCGAGCCAGACTTTTCCGAGCATGGTGGTGCCGAGTAATCAGAGTCTGGGCGAACAGAGTTTGTTGAGCGAGATACAGGCGGTCGAACCGGGTTATCCGCTGCGCGGCAAGATCGTGATCGATGATGGTCGTGAACATGCGACGCAAGCCATTCCGCTCTCTGGCACGATCTGGGCCGATGAGCGGCTGTTGCGTCGTCTCAATGTTCAATTGGATGATGAGGTCGGTGTTGGTAGCAGGCGTTTTCGCGTGGCGGCCATCATCGTGAAGGACATCGACCAGTCCATCGGCTTCGCCAGTTTTGCGCCGCGTGTGTTGATGAATGCGCAGGACCTCGCCGCAACGGGTTTGCAGCAGGAAGGCAGCCGCATCGGCTATCGCCTGATGATCGCGGGTGATGCGAAAAAAGTCAGCGCGCTACGCGACGAACTGAAAAACAAATTATCAGGGAATGAAAAACTCGAAGACGTGCGCGATGCCCGCCCTGAGATACGCACGGCGCTGGAACGAGCCGAACATTTCCTCGGGCTCGCCGCGCTGACCGCCGCGATACTTGCGGGCGCTGCGATGGCATTGGCGGCGCGGCGTTTCGTGCTGCGCCACCTGGACGGCTGCGCGGTGATGCGCTGCCTCGGCGCGCAGCAGGGGCAGGTGCTGCGCTTGTTTCTTTACCAGTTTTTGTTGCTTGGCATTATTGCGGTGCTGCTCGGTAGTGCGCTGGGTTATGCCACGCAGGCCGGGCTGATTGCTTTCATTGAAACCATGCGCAGTGCGAATCTGCCGCAGCCAACGGTGTTACCCGCTGTCAAAGCGGCAGCGAGCGGCTTTGCGTTATTACTAGGATTTACCTTTTTGCCGTTGCTGCAATTGCGCAAGGTGTCGCCGCTGCGCGTGCTGCGCCGCGAGCTGGGCGCGCCGCAGACGAGCACCGGGCTGGCGTACGGTCTGGCGGTGCTGGTGCTGGCGGGATTGTTTTTGTGGCAGGCGGGCTCGATCAAATTGGGCAGTACGATGCTGGGCGGTTTGCTCGCGGGCTTGCTGTTGTTCGGCGGGTTGGCCTGGTTGCTGTTGCGCGGGTTGGCGCGTTACTCGTATTTCTTTAATGCTCAATTGCGCCATGCATTCACCAATCTGGCGCGGCATGGGCGTACCAGCGCGCTGCAAGTGGTGGCATTCAGCCTGGGCGGCATGGCGTTGCTGTTGTTGACGCTGATACGCAGTGACTTGTTGCAAAGCTGGCAGGACAAGCTGCCGCCGGATACGCCGAACCGCTTCGCGGTGAACATCCAGCCCGATCAACGACAAGGCGTGCTGGATTTTTTCGCGCGGCAATCGTTACCATTCCCCGCTTTGTTGCCCATGGTGCGCGGGCGTTTGATCGCCATCAATGAGCGTCCCATCAATGGCGACAGTTTTCCCGATCCGCGCGCTCGTGGCCTGGTGGAGCGCGAGTTCAATCTGTCTTACGCAGAGCAGATGCCGGAGTGGAATGAGTTGGTGAGTGGGGAATGGTGGGATACCAGAGGACTGAGGACTGAGGACGGAGGACTGAAAGGCGGTGAGTTGTCAGTGGAGGAGGGCATCGCCAGAACGCTGGGCATCCGTCTCGGCGACCTGCTCACCTACGATGTCGCGGGTAGCCGTTTCACCGCGCGTGTCACCAGTCTGCGCAAGCTGCAGTGGGATTCCATGCGGGTGAATTTCTTCGTCATCGCCACGCCCGATCTGCTCAAGGATTTTCCGGCGAGTTACCTCACCAGTTTTTATCTGCCGCCGGACAAAGTGCGCGCGGGTGATCAACTGGCGCGGGAATTCCCCAATCTGCTGGTGATCGATACCGGCGCGATGATAGAGCAGGTGCGCCACATCATGGA
>JANONV010000106.1:0-3597 GCA_031421015.1 Gallionella sp.
GGCGGCGAGCGCGGTGTGGCCGCGCTGACTGGCGATTTCGGTCAGCAAAAATTCATAGAGCAACTCGCCGGTCAACTCGACGTCGGGCAATACCGGCGCGGCTTCGGCCTGCGGCTCATGCGGATTGGCCGCATTCGCAGCTTCCGGCTGCCCAGTCCGGTTCACGGGCGCTTGCGCGCAAGCGGTGAGCAACAAACTGCCGATGATGATGTATTTGAGCTTATTCATAACAATACTCGGGGTCATATCAATACTGCTTTTGGTGTGGGCACGCATATTAGGTTATATTTAGCCCTATCCACAACCATGACAGCCAGCGAATCTTGTCCAGTCCCATTCCCGAAATAACCCTTTCCGCGCACAACCTGACGCGCCGCTTTGGCAATCGGCAGGTTATTGATGGCGTGTCGCTGCAATTAAAACGCGGCGAGGTGCTGGGCTTGCTCGGGCACAACGGCGCGGGCAAAACCACCACGCTGCAAATGCTGACCGGTTGTTTGTTGCCGAACAACGCCGAAAAAAACCAAAGCAGCATCGAGATCTGCGGCATCAGCCTGTTGCGGCAACCGACACTGGCGAAAGCACACCTCGGCTATCTGCCTGAAACACCGCCGTTGTACCGCGAACTCAGCGTGAACGATTACCTGCTGTTCGCGGCGCGTTTGCGCGGTATGGAGTCTGCCGCAGCGACCGAGGCACTGGCGCAAACCAGCCAACGCTGCGGCCTGGATGGGGTCGGCAAAAAAATCATCGGCACGCTGTCCAAGGGTTTTCAGCAGCGCGTCGGCATCGCGCAAGCCATCATCCATCGTCCCGCCGTGATCGTGCTGGACGAACCCACCGTCGGCCTCGACCCCACGCAAATCCGCGAGATACGCAAGCTGATCCGCGAACTGGGAAATAGCAGCAGCGTGATCCTCTCCACGCATTTGCTCGGCGAAGTGGAAAGCATCTGCGACCGCGTCGAGATCATGCATCATGGCAAACTGATCTATGGCGACAGCACCGCAAACACGAAGCAATACGGCAACGGGAAAATGACGCTCGAAGAAGTATTCCTTGAGATCACCACAAAC
This sequence comes from Gallionella sp., assembly GCA_031421015.1. GTDB lineage: Bacteria > Pseudomonadota > Gammaproteobacteria > Burkholderiales > Gallionellaceae > Gallionella. The sequence goes on from JANONV010000106.1 coordinate 1,077, forward strand.
CCTGGCGCAAAGGAGCTCGCCCCATGATCCGCCTGATCGCCCTGCGCGAACTGCGCAGCCTGTTCGCGATGCCCTCCACCTGGTTCATCCTGGCCGCGCTGCAATTCATTTTCGCGTGGTTCTTCCTGGCGCGTCTGGACGCGTTTCTGGAGATACAACCGCAGCTCGCCCAACTCGCCAATGCGCCCGGCGTGACGGTTGCTGTCGCCGCGCCGATGTTCAACACGGTGGCGTTGCTGCTGATGATGCTGACGCCGATGTTCACCATGCGCCTGATCGCCGAGGAAAGCCGCAACCAGACGCTCGCGCTGCTGCTGTCGTCTCCGCTGTCCAGCCGCCATATTGTGCTGGGCAAATTCATCGGCTTGTTTATTTTTATGGCCGTGCTGATAACCGGCGTACCGCTGATGCTCTACACCCTGGCGCTCGGCACAGCGCTCGATCACGGCCTGCTGTTGAGCAACATCCTGGGCCTGTTGCTGCTGACCGCCAGCTATATCGCGCTGGGGCTGTATGTTTCCGCGCTCACCGCGCAACCTGTCATCGCCGCCATCGGCGCGCTGGCGGTGCTGGTCGGCCTGTGGCTGGCCGACATCGGCGCGACGGCGGAAGACTCGCCCTGGCATTTCATCTCGCCGCTCCATCACTTTCAGAATTTCAACAACGGCTTACTGGACAGCAGCGACGCCGCGTTCTTCGTGCTGTTCAGCGCGGTGTTCCTGCTGCTGGCGATGCGCCGCTTGCACAACAGCCGCCTGTACGGATGAGCCATGCTGCGTAAATTTTCCCCTCCCCTGTTTTTGCGTAATGTGGCGTTGCGCAATACGTTTTTTGTATTGCTGCTGCTGGGCACGGCGTTCGGCCTGGGCTATCTCGCCACGCGCTATCATATCCAGCGCGACGTCACCCACAACGCCGACAATAGCCTGGCGCCGGCCAGCGTGGAGGTGCTCAAGCAGCTCACCGGCCCGGTCAACATCACCGTGTATGCCACGGAGCAGGACGTGCGCTTGGGCGACATCCGCAAGATCATTCGTGATTTCCTGTCGCTCTACCAGCGCTACAAGCCAGACATCAACCTGGTGTTCATCGATCCGGAGAAAGAAGCCGAAAAGGCCCGCGCGGCGCGCATCCAGCTCAACGGCGAGATGGTGATCGAATACGCCGGGCGCAGCGAACATCTCACCAAGATCAACGAACAGATCGTCACCAGCATCTTGCTGCGCCTGGCGCATAGCCGCGATCAAACCGTGATGTATCTGACCGGCCACGGCGAACGCAAACTGGACGGCATCGCCAACTTTGACCTGGGTACGATATTTGGCGCCAAGCTCAAACAAAACGGTTTTCGCCTCAACAGCCTGAATCTGGCATTGGCGCAAGAGGTGCCGGGCAATGCCAGCGTGCTGGTCATCACCCAGCCGCAACTCGATCTGATGCCCGGCGAAACGGACAAACTGCTGCGCCATGTGGAGCGCGGCGGCAACCTGCTCTGGCTGGTGGATGCCGAGCCGCTGCGCGGGCTGGAACGCCTCGCCGAAAAGCTCGACCTGCTGCTGCCGCCCGGCATCGTGATTGACCCGGCTTCCGCCGCGATGAATGTGCCCGCCACCTGGACTATCGGCGCCACTTACCCTCCGCACGCCATCACGCGCAACTTCAATTTGATCACCGTCTTCCCTTCCGCACGTCCGCTGATCTGGAATGAAAACACCGACTGGCAACACCACGTGCTGGTGGAAGCCGCTGCGCGCGGCTGGGTGAGCCGCAAGGCGCCGAAAGGGAAACCGGTCTTCGATAAACAGCACGACACCCCCGGCCCCGCCGTCATCGCGATGGCGCTACAACGCAACATCCACGACCGGGAACAGCGCATCGTGGTGGTCGGCAACGGCGCGTTCCTCGCCAACAGCTACGCCGGCAACGGCGGCAACGTGGACTTGGGCGTGAACATGGTGAACTGGCTGGCCGGCGAAGAACATCTCATCACCCTGCAACCGCGCGCCGCGAAAGACAGCAATCTGACGCTCGGCAAAACACAGCTCTATGTCATCAGCTTTGGTTCACTGCTGGGCTTGCCGTTGCTGCTGGCGGGCGTGGGAGGCTTTATCTGGTGGAAACGACGGCGCGCTTAGCATCATTACTCCTTCTCCCGCTTGCGGGATAACCAGCGACTTGGCTGCGGCCTTTGGCAGCCTAGTCGAATGGCTAGTTGTTTCATTCAGAGGGTTGGGGAGAGGGGCGTTGAGCAGAAATAACGTAGGGTGCGTTTACGCACCATTACCAACCGGTGCGTAAACGCACCCTACAAAAGATAACCCATGCCCGAACTCCCCGAAGTCGAAACCACGCGGCGCGGCCTGGCCGCACATCTCACCGGCCTGACCATCACGGATGTCGTCATCCGCAACGCCAGGCTGCGCTGGCCGATCCCAAAAAACTTGCCGCGACTGTTGCGCGGACAATCCATCTTTTCACTCAATCGTCGCGCAAAATATTTACTCATGGATTGCGGCAGCGG
>JANONV010000107.1:0-1776 GCA_031421015.1 Gallionella sp.
CCCGAAGATCAGGACGTGATCAACAAGGTGGGCATCGTGTTCCCCGACCAGAAGACCACCGGCACGCATATCAACGTATCGGGCGGCGGCATGTTGAAATTCGCGCCCAACAAAGTCTCGGCGGTGAAGTTCCTGGAATACCTCGCCTCGGACGAAGCGCAGGCCTATTTTGCCAATGGCAACAACGAGTATGCGGTGGCACCCGGTGTCAAGCTCAACAACGTGCAGCTCGATGCCATGGGCAAGTTCAAGCCGGATAATCTGGGCGCGGACATCCTCGCCAAATACACGTCCAAGGCGCAACGTCTGATCGACCGCGCCGGCTGGAAATAGGGGCGCCTCTAAAAATTCAAAATCCTAAGCTAGCAGCCTGTAGCTTGTAGCTTGTAGCGGGTAGCGGGTAGCTTGTAGCAAACCTTTCTGCTACAAGCTACTCGCTACAAGCTACAAGCTCCTCCGCTTTACCCGCGAGCGCCCCCGCAAGGGGGCTTTTTCATGCGCGGCGGATCGCGCGCGACAGCAGCATCACCGGGATCAGGCCCACCGCCACGATGGCGAGCGAGGGCGTGGCCGCCTCGGCCAGGCGTTCATCGGCGGCCAGGATATAGACCTGGGTGGCCAGTGTTTCAAAATTGAACGGGCGCAGCACGATGGTGGCGGGCAGCTCCTTCATCACATCGACAAACACCAGCAAGACCGCGGACACCAGCCCACCCGCCAGCATCGGCAGGTGAATCCGGGTGAGCAATTCACTGCGTCCGGCGCCGAGGCTGCGCGCCGCATCGTCGATACTGGGACGGATGCGCGCCATACTGGATTCCACCGCGTTCAGCGCCACGGCGAGAAAGCGCGCGACATAGGCGAATACCAGCGCAATCGCGCTACCGGTCAGCACCAGTCCGAGCGTCACCCCGTAGTGATCCCGCATGAACAGGATCAGCGCATGATCGATGGCCGTGAGCGGGATCAGCGCACCGACCGCGATCACTGTTCCGGGAACGGCATAGCCCAACGAGGCGATGCGTTTGACCCCGGCCATCCAGCGCCCCGGGTGCAGGCGTTCGGCGTAGGCCAGCAACAGCGCGAGCGCGGCGGCCATGCCGCTGGCAATCAGTGCCAGGGTGAAGCTATTGCCTGCCAGATCGAGGTATTTCGCGCCGAACTGCACGTCACCTTCGCTCGCGGCCATATTGATCAGCAGGGTAGCCGGGAGCAAAAAACCGCCTGCCAGCGGCAGCAAACAGGCCAGCCAGGCAAAAGCCGTGCGGCTGGGGGATAAAGCCGGCACCACCGGCTTTCTCAATGTCGTTTCGTGAAAGCGCGCACGGCCACGGCTCAATTTTTCCAGCATCAGCGTGAGCGCAATCACGCCCAGCAAGGCGGCGGCGAGCTGGGCGGCGGCGACCGGGCTACCAAAGGCGTACCAGGCGCGATAAATGCCGGTGGTGAAGGTGGGTACGCCAAAATATGAGACCGCGCCAAATTCGGCCAGCGACTCCATCACCACCAGCGCCACCCCGCCTGCCACCGCCGGCCGCGCCATCGGCAAGACCACCCGGAAAAATGTCTGGCGCGAGGACAAGCCCAGGTTTTTCGCCGCATCCATCAGGCTGCCCGAGCGCTCCAGGAAAGCCGCCCGCGCCAGCACATAGACATAGGGATAAAACACCAGGCTAAAAACCAGAATCGCTCCGCCCAGCGAGCGCACATCGGGAAACCAGTAATCGCCATGCCGCCAGCCAAAGGTTTCGCGCAACAGGGTTTGCACCGGCCCCG
>JANONV010000108.1:0-2298 GCA_031421015.1 Gallionella sp.
CAGGACAGCGCCGCGCTGCCGCTGGTTCTAATCACGGCGTGGGAAGCGCTGGTCGAGCGCGTCAATCTGCAAGCCGGTCAGACCATTCTGATCCATGGCGCTGCCGGCGGCGTGGGGCACATCGCGGTGCAACTCGCCCATTATCTCGGCGCACGTATCGCCGCCACGGTCGGCGACGACAAAAAAGCCATGCTGGTGCAGGGTCTGGATGCGGAAAAGACCATACTCTACAAGGAGCAGGATTTCGTAGCGGAAGTTCTGAAATGGACCGGCGGCGAAGGTGTGGACGTGGTGCTCGACACGGTGGGCGGCGAGACTTTTTTGCGTTCGATGAATGCCGCACGCGTCGGCGGCAAAATCGTCACCCTGCTTGCAACGCCATTATCGCTGGCGGACACGCAACTGGCGCGGTTGCGCAACCTGACGCTGTGCTATGAACTGATGCTCACACCACAGGTGATGAAACTGCACGACGAACGCATCCGCCAGCGCAAGATACTCGAACAAGGCACGCAACTCGTCGAGGCCGGCAAACTCGGCGTGCTGGTCTCGTTCGCGCTTCCGCTCGCCGAAGCGCAACAGGCGCATCGCCTGATCGAACAGGGCGGGGCGATGGGGAAGATTATTTTGACGATGGAGTAAACCCCCTCAGTCCCCCTTATCAGGGGGAAGCCATGCTCCTCCCCTGACAAGCCTGTCCTGAGCCTGTCGAAGGGGGGAGGCTGGGAGGGGTTTAATCTTCCCGATTGCGCATGTGATCCGCCACCTTGGCGAACGCGGCGGACAGCTCCTGGCGCAACGCCGCATCTTGCACCACTTCGCTCAACGCCTGATTCATGCACAGCAGCCACTGGTCGCGCTCAGCCGTGCCGATGCTGAACGGCAAATGGCGTCCGCGCAGCATGGGATGCCCGTATTGCTCCACGTACAACTGCGGTCCGCCCATCCAGCCGGACAGGAATTTGTACAGTTTGTCCGTCGCACCCTGCAAGTCTTCCGCGTGCAGCTTGCGGATGCCATAGGCCTCCGGCAGCTCGTCCATCAATTGATAGAAACGCTGCACCAGCGCGCGTACTTTTTCTTCGCCGCCGATGCGCTGGTAGTGGGTGAGTGATGATTGTCCGATTTGCATATTTTTAGTTTGAATTTATCGCGGCGCTCTCTACCATTCCCGGAACGAAAATCCCAGGCCGAGCGTATTCTGGCGATGGTTATAGTCGATCAGGCTCTCGCCGTAACCTGAGGTCATCTGTATATGCATGCGCGCCGCATTGCCGAATTTTACCGGTGTCGCCCAGTCGATCTGCACATAGCCACGGTTATCCTTTTTGCTCAGATTGTTGCGCAGCAGCATCGCGACGGCTTGCGTTTTATCCCTGGGCTCCCAGCGGATAACCAGATCGCCGCGCCCGAGGTAATCGCCGATATCGGGGTTGTCGTCTTGCAAAGGATTCTCCGGGATGCGCCGCCAGCCGCGCACCATGATGGATGTCATGTCGTTCCATTCCATGCCGCCGAGCACATAGACCCGGTTCCAACTGCGCGACTCCGGCAAGAGACGTCCGTTCGATTGGTGCAACCAGCCGAGATTGATGAGTTTCAATCCGGACGCATTTCCCGTACCCAGCGTGGCGATCAATTCGGGCTCGTATGTGGTTTCGCGGAACGCTGACGAGTTCCGGATGTTGAGCACCTGCCAGTGGGATTGCTGCGTGTATGCTCCCCACAAGCGGAAGGTTCTAATGCCCAGAAAATCTATATTGCGCGGGCTGCCTATGTCAGCCTTGAAGCTCAATTGGAACTTGGTCTCCACCGTATCAAAGTCGTTGGGGGCAAGCGTGCTGTGGCCGATGGCCGGCGAGCCTGGCTGGCGGTTGGGATTGCCGGTTTTTTTCACCAGCAGATAACTTTGCCGGTATGGCTGGAGCCGGCCCAATTTGCTTTTGTCCCGGCTGGACAGGTCATCCAGGTTCCACGCCCGGGTCAGGTACGAACGCTCGGCGCCGCGCGTTGGAACGGCAGCGGGGGCAGCACTTGCTTCATCCTCCTCGTCGGGACCGACGTTTTGCCGGGGCGCGGGCGCGGGAGCAACCGACTGGTCGTAGCATTTCAGGCGCTCGGCGTCTTCGCCGGGATACTGTTGCGCGCACTGCAAGAAAATATCGCCCCCGGCATAGGCCGATGGGACAAGCGCAGCGCAGAGCATGGCGGGCAGCAGAATATTGCGGTTCATGTTTACGTTACACAGCAGTCAGAAATTAAGGCTACAGACGGAGCAGCGCCAGATGGGTAGGGTGG
>JANONV010000109.1:0-9017 GCA_031421015.1 Gallionella sp.
TTCGGAAACCAATACTCTATCCAGATGAGCTACGGGCGCGTATTTTGAAAACAACTTCTGGGAAGGCGCGCAGCATAACGGTTTTTGACCATACCGTCCATGCCACGCCAGTGCGGAAATGAAGTTCGCAGGGATGGGCGATATGTCGCCAAACTCGCAAAAGTGTTATCGTGCCATCCGGAATAAATAATAATTCGAAGTTCCATGCCTTTCTCCAATCCCGAACCGGAGCAAATTCGCCAACTGCTGCTTGGCGTGCACAGCATCGCGGTAGTGGGTTTGTCGCCGAATCAGTCTCGCCCCAGCTTTCGCGTTGCGCAGGGCTTGCAGGGTTTCGGCTACCACATCATGCCGGTGCGCCCTTTGGTTGACCAAGTACTGGGTGAGAAAGCCTTTCCGAACCTGGAAAGCCTTCCCGATCTGCCGGATATCGTGGATGTTTTTCGCGCTTCCGAGCATGTCCCCGCCATCGTGGAAAGCTGCGTCAAACTGGGCATCAAGAATCTCTGGCTGCAGGAGGGCGTCATTCACGAGGCCGCCGCGCAGCGCGCTAAAGAGGCCGGTATGACGGTGGTGATGAATCGCTGCATGTGGCGTGACTATATGCAGCTCGTTGAGCATGGCCATGAATAAGGTTCGCTGCCCATGGCCGGGTGATGATACCTTGTATCAGGACTATCACGACCTGGAATGGGGCATGCCGCTGCACGACGACCGGCGGCTGTTCGAATTTCTGATACTGGAAGGCGCGCAGGCGGGCTTGAGCTGGATCACCATTTTGCGCAAGCGCGAAAATTATCGCGCCGCATTCGATGATTTCGATCCGACGCGTATTGCCGCTTATGACGCAAATAAAATAGAATCGCTGCTGCAGGATGCGGGCATCGTGCGCAATCGTTTGAAAGTACAGTCCGCTGTCATCAATGCGCAGAAGTTTCTCGATGTGCAGGGCGAATTTGGCAGCTTTGATAAATTCATCTGGCAGTTCGTCGGGGGCAAGACCAAACAAAACAAGTGGCGCAGCCTCGCCGAGATACCGGCAAGCACTCCGGAGTCGGATGCGATGAGCAAGGAGTTGAAGCGGCGCGGTTTCAAGTTTGCCGGCTCGACGATCTGCTACGCGCACATGCAGGCGACCGGCATGGTCAACGACCACACCACGAACTGTTTCAGATATAAAGAATTGAGATAATGCTTATCAAATTCACCAAGATGCACGGCGCCGGCAACGACTTTGTCGTTCTCGACGGCGTGCGCCAGGACATCGAGCTCAGCCCGGAGCAATTGCGCCTGTTGGCGAACCGCCATTTCGGAGTGGGTTGCGACCAGATTTTGCTGGTGGAGAAAGCGCGGCTTCCCGATGCGGATTTTCGCTACCGCATCTTCAACGCCGATGGCGGGGAAGTGGAACAGTGCGGCAATGGCGCGCGCTGTTTCATGCGCTTTGTGCATGACCGGAAGCTCACGGCCAAGCGCGAAATCACGGTGGAAACGCAAAGCGGATTGATCATGCCGCGACTCGAAGAAGACGGGCGCGTGACGGTCGACATGGGCGCGCCGATATTCGAACCGGCACGCATCCCCTTCAACGGCGGCAGCAACGCGCCCAGCGAGCCGCTGGAGGTGGCAGGTGAAACGCTGGACATCAGCGCGCTGTCTATGGGCAATCCGCATGCGGTGCAAGTGGTGGAGAATGTCGAGCTTGCGCCGGTGGAAAGATCAGGGCCGCTCATCGAGCATCACCCGCGTTTCCCCAATCGCGTCAATGCCGGTTTCATGCAGGTGAAGGATAGACATCACATCAAGCTGCGCGTGTATGAGCGCGGCGCGGGGGAAACCCTGTCATGCGGCACGGGAGCTTGCGCGGCAGCCGTGGCAGGCATCCGGCGCGGATTGCTCGACAGCCCGGTGAACGTGGTTACACGCGGCGGCACATTGAGCATCGCCTGGGATGGCGATGGCGCGCCGGTGCTGATGACCGGCCCGGCGATTACGGTATATACAGGCGAAATCAATTTATAAGGGGGCAGTCCATGAGAGCTGAAGATGTAGCGCAATATTTGCAGGACAACCCGCAGTTTTTCGAGAAACACGTCGAGACGCTGGCGCAGATCAATCTGCCGCACCCGCATGGCGGACGCACGATTTCATTGAGCGAACGGCAGTTGCTCGCGTTGCGCGAAAAGAACAAGGAGCTTGAAAAGAAGCTGCGCGAAATAATGGCATTCGCCGAGGAGAACGATGCGCTGCAACACAAGGTGCATGAATTCGTCATCGCGCTATTCGCTGCGCGCGATCTGGCCGCCCTGCAAGAAATGATCCCGCATCTGTTGCGCGATATCTTTGCCATCCCGCACACGGCGATGCGCCTGTGGCAGATAGCCCCGCCCAGCGCGGAAGTGCAGGTGTTCGCCGATGCCCAGGCACAACCGGTCTGCCTGCATCTTGCCGCGCACGACACTGCCGCATGGTTTGGCGAGCGCGCCGCCCAATTGCACTCTTACGCCTATCTGCCGTTGCGCAAAGGCAATGGCTCGGCCATCGGGCGCCCCGCGGCGTCATCCTTGCGCGGGTTGGATGCGGGCAGTGAAACCGTCGGCATGCTGGTGCTCGCCAGCGAGGAAAAGCAGCGCTTCTACCCGGGCATGGGCACGGTGTTTCTGCAGCGCATCGCCGAAGCGGTGAGTTGCGCGCTGCAGCCCTATCTTGCTTAGTAGGGGCGCGATTCATCGCGCCATTTTCTTGATGTATGGGTGAAGCAGGGCGCGATGAATCGTGCCCCTACGGAGGTGTTGGATCTCATATTCGCCATGACAGCTACCACCACACTTAACCAAAAATATTTACAAGGCTACCTGGCGTGGCTGCGCAACGAAAAACAGTATTCCGAACTGACCGCAGAAAATTACGCGCGCGACCTCCGGTATCTTTTCGAGCTGACCGCAGACAAGCCGTTAGCCGATCTTAAAATCCACCATATCCGCCGCTTCATCGCGCAGTTGCACAGCAAGGGCTTGGGCGGCCGTTCGCTGGCGCGCATGTTGTCGGCGTGGCGCGGATTTTTCACTTATTTGATGCGCGATCACGGCCTGACCGACAACCCATGCATGGGTTTGCGCGCGCCCAAGTCGCCGAAGACCTTGCCACAAGCCCTGTCGCCCGACGAGGCGGCGCGACTGGTGGATTTGCCGACTGACACGGCGGAAGCGATACGCGACAAGGCGATGTTCGAGTTACTCTACTCTTCCGGCCTGCGGCTGGCGGAACTGGTCAACCTCGATCCGGCGCAACTCGACATGACCGCAGGCGAAGTGCGGGTCACCGGCAAAGGCAACAAGACGCGCATCGTGCCGCTCGGCCGGTTCGCCGTCGCCGCGTTGCAAGCCTGGCTGGCGGTGCGCGACCCACTCGCCAAGTCTGACGAGACCGCGCTGTTCGTCGGCCAGCGCGGTCAGCGCATCTCTCCGCGCGTGGTGCAATTGCGCTTGAAACAATGGGGCGTCAAGCAGGGCATCACCAGCAACGTGCACCCGCATCTGCTGCGCCATTCGTTCGCCACCCATGTGCTGCAATCCAGCGGCGACTTGCGCGCGGTGCAGGAAATGCTCGGCCACGCCAGCATCTCCACCACGCAGGTCTATACCCATCTCGATTTTCAATACCTGAGCAAGATTTACGATGCGGCCCATCCGCGCGCGAAGAAGAAGACATGACCGACCAGAAGACAAAATCACCTTCCACGCTAGCGTCATCCAAGCCCTCTCCTGCAGGGAGATGGGACGATCGCTTGGCTTCGCCCCCCTCGCTTCGCTCTCCCCGCTCGCGGGAGAGGATTGAGGAGAGGGCGGGACCATCGCAAGGCAACCGGGATTTTCGCAATAGAACCAGACATGGCAGCAAGGCCGGCGATCAAAAGATCATTCAGGGAAGTGCGCCGCAATCGGGCATAGCAGGCGCATCGCCCGGCATCCTCCTCAAGGCAGGACGCGAAAAATCCCTGCTACGTCGCCACCCGTGGATATTTTCCGGTGCAATCGAGCGCGTCGATGGCGCGCCCGTCAGTGGCGATACCTTGCCGGTGCGCGGTTCACAAGGAGAATTCCTCGCCTGGGCGGCGTACAACGCCGGCTCGCAAATTACCGCGCGGGTCTGGTCATGGGATGAAAAGGAAATAATTGATGCAGAGTTTTTCCGCAGGCGGATTAGAAACGCATTGGCGGCAAGGCGCGCACTGCTTCCAATAGAAGCCCCTCTCCCCAACCCTCTCCCGCTGCCCTCTCCTCAATCCTCTCCCGCAAGCGGGCGAGGAGGCGAACGAGAAAGGCCGCTTTTATTTCCGGCGGGAGAGGGAGCAAACGTGAAAAGCAATCTTCAATCCTTGCGCCTGATCCACGCCGAATCGGACGGCCTGCCGGGTCTGATCGTCGATCAATACGGCAACGTGCTGGTGATGCAAATCGGCAGTGCGGGAGCGGAACGCTGGCGCGATATCATCGCCGACATCCTGCAAGAACTCTGCAAGCCCGTGTGCATCTACGAGCGCTCCGATTCCGATTCGCGCGCTTTGGAAGGACTGGAGCTGCGCAACGTCGTGCTGCGCGGCATCTTGCCGGACAACGTGGAAGTGGTGGAGAACGGTCTGCATTTCAAGGTGGATGTGGCGGCAGGACAAAAGACCGGCTTCTATCTCGATCAGCGCGACAACCGCGCGCTGACTGAGACACTGGCGCGCGACAAAGACGTGCTGAATTGTTTTTGCTACACCGGCGGCTTCTCGTTGTACGCCCTGCGCGGCGGCGCAAAATCGGTGTTGTCCATTGATGCTTCGGCTGACGCGCTGCGCATCGCCGAAGAAAATGTCACCCGCAACGGCCTTGATTCATCGCGCGCCGAATGGCAGCAAGCGGATGTGTTCCAGGCGCTGCGCAAACTGCGTGATCAAGGCCGATCATTCGATCTCATCATCCTCGACCCGCCCAAGTTCGCCCCCACCGCCGCCTTCGCCGAAAAGGCCGCGCGCGGCTACAAGGACATCAACCTGCTCGGCTTCAAACTGCTCAGGCCGGGCGGCCTGCTATGCACCTACTCATGCTCCGGCGGCATCAGCGATGATCTGTTCCAGAAGATCATCGCCGGCGCCGCACTCGATGCCGGCGTTGATGCGCAGATTGTGCATCACCTGCACGCCAGCGCCGATCATCCGGTGCTGCTGAGTTTTCCGGAGGGGGCGTATTTGAAGGGGTTGGTGTTGCGGGTAGGGTTACGATTTGACCCACTCGAATGACCTATTTCTTAGCATAGGTGCTGTCGTGGTCAGGTGAAATGGTTAAGAATCTCAAAAAATCCTGATGGCGATAAGCTGTTGCCCTCCTTGATTGGGTAATTTTCAAGGAGTAGATAACTTCTATCTCTTCTGGCGGCTTAATGCTGACCACTTTTTCCCATTTCAACCCTTGGTCGCGGTACACCTGATTCCAAGTCAACTTGCGTAGCGTGTTGAAAGTATTCAACACGTCGTTACGCTCCTGCTTTTCCAGCGCAAATAAATTGTCCTGAAATTCCGGATGGTTTAAGTCGAGTCTGACCAGCCAATCATTTGTTTTGGCTCCTCCAATTGCAACTTTTTTCGCCATGCTTTTTCACCTTTAATAGCTGGCTTTATAAGCACATTAAACCGGAGGCTTTGGATAAAAGCAAGCGCTCACTTATGATGGGAGATCCAATACTCCTCGTACCCAATGCTGTTCACTTAACCGTTCGTGGTGAGCTTGTCTAACCACCAGCCGCTTACCCAGAACCCTTCGACAAGCTCAGGGCGAACGGTTGGTGGAAACAAACTAGCTCCGGTAGCTCGCGTTGATCTTCACGTAATCGTAAGAAAAATCGCAAGTCCACAGTGTCGCTGACGATGCCCCGCGATTCAATACCACGCGTATTGTGATGTCGCTCTGCTGCATGACGCGCTGACCGTCTTCCTCGCGGTAGCTGGCGGCGCGACCGCCGTGTTCGGCGACCAGCACTTCATCGAGATACAGCTTGAGCGCTGCGACATCCAGATCATCAATTCCCGCATAACCGATCGCGGCGAGGATGCGCCCGAGGTTGGGGTCGGAGGCAAAGAACGCGGTCTTGACCAGCGGCGAATGTGCGATGGCGTAGCCGATTTGTTTGCATTCTGCCTCGCTCTTGCCGCTCTCTATTTGCACGGTGATGAACTTGGTAGCCCCTTCGCCGTCGCGCACGATGGCTTGCGCCAGCCAGGTCGCGACTTCGGTGATGGCGGCCAGCAATGCCTTGTAGGCTTTGCTGTCGGCGGCTTTTATTTCAGGCAAGGCGGATTTCCCGGTGGCGATCAGCATCAGCGCGTCGTTGGTGGAGGTGTCGCCGTCCACGGTGATGCAGTTGAACGAGCGGTTGGCGGCCTCGCCGACCATCGCTTGCAACAACGGTTGCGCGATGGCCGCATCGGTGGCGATGTAGCCCAGCATGGTGGCCATGTTCGGGTGGATCATGCCAGAACCTTTGGCGATGCCGGTGATGGTGATGGTCACGCCATCTATCTTTACTTGTTTGGAGATCGCCTTGGCGACGATGTCGGTGGTCATGATCGCTTGTGCCGCATCGAACCAGTTGTCAGCGCGCATGTTGGCCACCGCACCGGGTAGCCCTGCGGCGATCTTCGCCACCGGCAGCTGCTCCATGATGACGCCGGTGGAAAACGGCAAAATCTGATTGGCCTTGCAACCCAGCAGCCCGGCCAACGCGGCACAGGTAGTCCGTGCATCGCTCAAGCCTTGCTCACCGGTTCCGGCATTGGCGTTGCCGGTATTGATCAGCAGCGCGCAGATGCCGTCCGAGCCTATAACCGCTACTTGGGCAAGATGTTCGCGCGCGACGATTACGGGTGCGGCGCAAAAACGATTTTTGGTGAACACGCCGGCGACCCGCGCACCTTCGCTCAACTGCATCACCAGCAGATCTTTACGATTGGGCCGCTTGATGCCAGCTTCCGCGACACCCAAAGAAACGCCCGCAACGGGCAACAGTTGTGCCGCGACGGGCGAAGTCAGATTAACGGGCATGATAAATTTATTCCTATCATCTGGGTTGGTTGGGTTACGTCCGTCGGTGGTGAGCCTGTCGAACCATAAAGCCGCTAACCCAACCTACACATCTAATAACGGCCGTGGGTACGGTAGATATAATTGCTCAGCTCTGCGGATTGGCTATTCACCCGCCGCACGATGCCATGCACATTGCGCACCACGCCACGCATGACTTTATAGACCATCATGGGATGAGAATTGATCAGCGTTTCAAACTTGGCTCTTGCCACGCTCAGCACTTTTGTATTGCCGACCGCGTAAAGGGCCGCGCTTATATCGGAAGCGGCGCCGCCGACGAAAGTGATGATGCCGGCCAGATCGCCGGGTTTGAGCACGTGAATGGTGGAGTCTTCGCCGCTGCTTTCGATTTTCACCTCGATATTACCGTGCGCCAAAATGTACAGATTGTCCGGTTGCTTGTCTCCCGGCCGGACGATTACCTCGCCCGCTTTGTAGTCCTGGACCTCGAACAGCCCGGCGAGAATTTGCACTTCGGCATCGCTCAACTCCTCGGTAATCGTTGAGATGCGCAGCGTATCCATCACTAATGACATTTCAATCTCCTTTCGCGTGTTGAGAGTACCTTTTAATTTAATCTGCCATGGCACTGCTTATATTTCTTACCCGATCCGCACGGGCAGGGGTCATTGCGCCCTACCTTTTGACCTTCGCGCACGAACGGTTTGTGTTCTCCGCCGGTTAAACCCGCTCCGGCAGGCTGAGCCAACGCATCGTCATAATCGGCGTGATGATACTGCACATTTTCCGGCGCGGGGGAGGCTTCTACCGCCTCGATATCCGACTCGCTGCGCACTTGCACCGTCATCAGCACCTGCGTCACCTCGCGCTTGATCGCATCCAGCATCGTGGAAAACAGCTCGAACGCTTCGCGTTTATATTCCTGTTTCGGATTTTTCTGCGCGTAACCGCGCAAATGGATACCCTGGCGCAGATGATCCAGCGCGGCCAGGTGCTCGCGCCAATGCACGTCCAGGCTTTGCAACATCATCACACGCTCATAATGGTGCATGCCCTCGCCGCCCACCAGATCCACCTTGGCCTGGTATTGCTGCCGGGCGTGCTCCATAACGCGCTCGCGCAGCGCCGCTTCGTTGAACTGCTTGTCTTCCTCCAGCCAGCGCGCCAGCGGCAATTCCAGACGGAACTCGGTAGCCAGCGCCATTTCCAGCGCGGGCACGTCCCATTGCTCTTCCATGCTGTGCGGCGCGAGGTATAGACTGACGGTATTTTCCAGCACGCTGTCGCGCATCGCCTGGATGGTTTCGGAGATGTCGGCGCTCTCCAGCAACTCGCTGCGCTGCTGGTAGATCACCTTGCGCTGATCGTTGGCGACATCGTCGTATTCGAGGATCTGTTTGCGCATGTCGAAGTTGCGCGCCTCTACTTTGCGCTGCGCGTTCTCGATGGCGCGGGTCACCCAGCTATGCTCGATCGCCTCGCCTTCCGGCAACTTGAACCGGTTCATGATTGCCGCGACCCGATCCGAAGCAAAAATGCGCAACAGCGGATCTTCCAGCGACAAATAGAACCGGCTCGAACCCGGATCGCCCTGGCGGCCGGAACGTCCGCGCAACTGGTTGTCCACGCGGCGCGATTCGTGTCGTTCGGTGCCGATGATGTGCAAGCCGCCGCTGTCCAGAACCTGCCGGTGCAATTGTTGCCACTCGGATTTCAACTCCATGATACGCAGTTTTTTTGCCGTCTCATCCAGGCCGGCATCTGCGCTTACCAGCTCAATCTGTTTCTCGGCATTGCCGCCCAGCACGATGTCGGTGCCGCGTCCCGCCATGTTGGTGGCGATGGTGACCATCTTCGGCTGTCCGGCCTGCGCGATGATTTCCGCTTCGCGCGCATGTTGCTTGGCATTCAGCACCTGATGCGGCATCTTGT